>PKCW01000217.1 GCA_002862965.1 Pseudomonadota bacterium | reverse complement strand
AAGCCCTTGCCGGCGGTCATCGCATGGGCCTGTTTCCCGGCAGCGATCAGCGCCTTGGACGGGACGCAACCGGTGTTGAGGCAGTCGCCGCCCATGTGGTGGCGTTCGACCAGCGCCACCTTTGCCTTGACCGCGGAGGCGATATACGCCGACACCAGGCCGGCCGAACCGGCGCCGATCACGACCAGGTTGTAGTCGAAGCGGCGCGGGCGCTTGTGTCCGCGATAAACCCGGCGCGCCGCCAGCCACCGTGCCAGCCAGCGCATCAGCAAAGGCATCAGACCCAGCAGCGCGAAGGCGCCGAGCAGGCCGGGAGAGAGGATGTCGCCGGCTTCGCGGATGCGCGCCAGCTGGGTGCCGGCGTACACGTAGGCGATGGTGCCCGGGAGCATTCCGGCCTGGCTGACCCAGTAGAACGTGCGCGCCGTCAGCGCGGTCAGGCCCGCGACCAGGTTGATGACGAAGAACGGAAAGACCGGCACCAGGCGCAGCGTGAACAGGTAGAACCCGCCATCGCGCGCAATGCCTTCGTCAAAGGTGCGCAGCCGCTCGCCGTACCGGTTGCGGATCGCATCCCGGAACAGGAACCGCGACGCCAGGAACGCGAGCGTCGCGCCGATCGTGCTGGCGAAGGAGGCCAGCAGCGTGCCCTCGACCAGGCCGAACAGGGCGCCCGCGGCCAGCGTGAGGATCGCCGCCCCGGGCAGGGACAGGCCGGCCACCAGCACGTACAGCGCAAAGAACCCGACCGCCGCGCCGACGGGATGGGTGGCGGTCCAGCCTTGCAGCGCCTCCTGCCGGGCCTTCAGGCCCTCCAGGTTGAGCTGATCCAGCAGTCCACCGCGCCACAACGCCCAGGCGGCAATGGCCAGCACAGCCACCAGGATCAGGCGCGTCGCGGATCGAGCCATTGCGTTTCCTCAAGTCGGGCGGGACCGGCGCAATGACCGGTTACCTATGTAAAGAGGTGGGCAAGAGGCAAAAGGATTCGCGCGGGTTACTTCCTGGCGGTTTTTCGTCCACATCTGGCGACGTGAGATGGTGTTCTTCTGGGGAAGGGAATTGGATGAATCGCGGTCGGATACCATGTAGAAGCCGGTACGGAGCGGCAACAACGTTGTTCCGAGGCGCTTTGGAGAGTTGGTAGTGGCAGGTCGCCTGGACCCAGAAACAGTGAATGCGGCGAAAGCCGGCGACGTTGAAGCGATCAACGCCGTTCTAACGTGCTCGCGCCAGGATCTGCGCCGCTATGCCGAGTACCACTGCGAGGTCAACGACGTCGAGGACGCGGTGCAGGAAACGCTCTTCACCGTATCTAGGCGAATGGGCGACCTGCGTCAGGTCGAGTCGATGACCTCCTGGCTGTTCCGCATCGTCAAGCGCGAATGCAACCGGATGCGGCGCGGCTGGCGCCTGTTGACCAATCAGGAGATCACGCCCGCGATCGAACCGATCGTGACGCCCGAGCCCCTTGAGTTGCGCGCCGACATCAGCCGGGTGATGGCGACATTGCCGCCGCACTACCGGGAAATCCTGCTGATGCGCGACGTGGACGGCCTGACGCTGAACGAGATTGGCGAGCAGCTCGAAATGGAGCTGGCTGCAGTGAAATCCCGCGTGCACCGTGCCCGGTCCCTGATGCGCGAGCGCTTGTCGCAGGGCGCGATGGACGGCGGTTGAGGTTCACACCAAGGGTGAACAGGAGATGCTGGGCGGCACACCACGCGTCGCGACACCAAAGAAACTCTGGCTCCCGCACCGCGATAGCGTTTGTCGTTGAGCCGTGTGCTGCGCTGCAATATAATGCGCGCCTTTCGCCGAGCCGCTGCCTGATGACTCCGCCCTGACCCTTCTCTGGCTGCGTTCGCGCCGACCGCCTCGTGGCGGCTGTCAGGGTCTTGTGCCTTCCTTTGCATGCGCGCCTTGCCGGTGCGCCGGAGTCAATCCAATGTCCGTTACGTATTCGCTGCGCGAGCAGTGGTTCGGCAATGTCCGCGGCGACATCCTGTCCGGCCTGCTCGTCGCGTTGGCCCTCATTCCCGAGGCCATCGCTTTCTCGATCATCGCCGGCGTCGACCCCAAGGTCGGACTGTACGCTTCGTTCTGCATCGCCGTGATCACCGCCATCGCCGGCGGCCGGCCGGGGATGATCTCGGCCGCTACCGGTGCGATGGCCTTGTTGATGGTCGACCTGGTCAAGGACCACGGCCTCCAGTACCTGTTCGCCGCCACGATCCTCGCCGGCCTGCTGCAGATCGTTGCCGCGACGCTCAGGCTGAACACGCTGATGCGTTTCGTCTCGCGTTCGGTGGTCGTCGGCTTCGTCAACGCGCTGGCGATCCTCATCTTCCTGGCGCAGTTGCCGGAATTGATCGGCATGTCCTGGAAGGTGTATGCCGTGTGCGCGGCGGGGCTGGCCATCATCTACTTGCTGCCGCGGCTGACGCGGGCGGTGCCGTCGCCGCTGGTCGCGATCGTCGTGCTCACCGCCGTCTGCGTCTGGCTGGGGCTGGACATCCGCACTGTCGGTGACATGGGTGAACTGCCCGACAGCCTGCCGGTCTTCCTGTTCCCGGACATTCCCTGGACGCTGGAAACTCTGAAGGTCCTGCTGCCGGTCTCGGCGACCCTGGCCATCGTTGGCCTGCTTGAATCGCTGATGACCGCGCAGATCGTCGAGGACACCACCGACACCCCGACCAACCGCCGCCGCGAATGCGCCGGGCAGGGTGCGGCCAACATCGTTGCCGGTTTCTTCGGGGGCATGGCCGGTTGCGCGATGATCGGCCAGTCCGTGATCAACGTATCGTCCGGTGGCCGCGGGCGCTTGTCCTGCTTCGTCGCGGGCGTGGTGCTGTTGCTGCTCGTCGTCTATGCGTCGGACTGGGTCTCGCGCATCCCGATGGCGGCGCTGGTGGCGGTGATGATCATGGTCAGCATCGGTACCTTCCACTGGAAGAGCTTCGCCGAGCTGAAGACGCATCCCAAGAGTGCGAATCTGATCATGATCGGCACGGTCATCATCACCGTGGCCACACATGACCTGGCCAAGGGCGTGCTCACCGGTGTCCTGCTGACCGCGCTTTCGTTCACGCGCCGGGTGAGCTCGATGCTGCAGGTGGACGATCACGTGGCCGAAGACGGTAGCCGCGTGTACGTCGTGAAGGGCCAAGTGTTCTTCGCCTGTGCCATCCAGTTCGCCAACAGTTTCGATTACCTGCATGCACAGAAGAAGGTGGTCATCGACCTGACCCACGCGCATTTCTGGGACACCAGCGCAGTGGCCGCGCTGGATCGCGTCGTGCTCAAGCTGCGCAAGCACGGCGCAGATGTGAAGGTGATCGGGTTGAACCAGGCCAGTGAGTCGCTCGTGGAGCGGCTGGGTGTTCACCGCGACAGCGACGCGACCCTTTCGGTCGGGCACTGAAGCTTCTGCGCCAGGTCGAGTCAATGTCCTCCTGGCTGTTCCGCATCGTCAAGCGCGAGTGCAACCGCATGCGGCGTAGCTGGCGCCTGTAGCCAATCAGGAGATCACGCGCCGATCGAATCGACCGTGACGTCCGAACCCTGGAACTTCGCGCCGGTATTCGAATCCATGAGTCAAGGTGGATGTGTTGCCAGCCTTGAAGTTTCCCGAATGCGTGCAGGTCGGTCAGTTCGGTGATTGTGGGAGTGATGAGGCCGGGGATAAGGCAGCGAGGCCCTAAAACGAGCCTCGCTGATTTTCGTGGGTACGAAAGTACCGGGGCCGCGGTGAACGGGCTTAGATCACCGTGCTGAGCAACTAATTCAGGCGGCGATGGTGATGTCCACTGTCGGGAAGTCGATTTCAGTGCCCGCGACGTGATTGGTGTAGTTGGTCAGCACATTCAGCGAGACATGGGCCACCACTTCCAGAATCAGACCGTCATCGAGCCCTGCTGCACGGGCCGACGAAAATTCGGCTTCGCTGATTACACCCCGCTGGTGGACAAGCGAGGTGGCAAGTGTCGCAACCGCTTGTTCAATGGGATCCACTGCTTTTCCGCTGCGGGCGGCAAGTACTTCGCGCTCGCTGAGTCCCGCGCCCTTGCCGAGGGCGGTATGGGCAGACAGGCAGTACTGGCAACTGTTTGCTTGCGCAACGGCCAGCGCCACGATCTCGCTCTGGCGCGCACTCAGGCGTCCCTTGCCTAGCGCTTCGGAAAACATCAGGTAGCCGTTGAGCGCGGCTGGCGCGCGCGCGAACGTCGAGAACAGCTTCGGCACCATGCCGAGCTTGGCTTCCACAGCTTTGAGGGTCCGGGCAGTGACTTCGTCGGCTTGGGTGGGCAGCAGTGGTTCGATGCGTGGCATGGCGGGCATTCCTTGGACATGGCGTGCGGTAGCGCACGACGCGCAGCATCCGGTACTATGCGTAACATATGGTGCTTACATTGATGCAGGTCGTATCAAATGGACCGTCTCTCCGCGTTGTTCACCCGATTCGCCCCCACGGCCCGCGTGTTTCACACAGGCCTCCTGTGCGGCAACGCAAGCTTCGATCCTGCCGACGGCGTCGGCTACCTGCACCTCCTGCGCCGCGGTGAACTCTCCGTACGCTCCGAGGGCACCCCTGCATTCGCACTCGACGAGCCCAGCGCGCTGTTTTATCCACGTGCCTGCGGACATCAGTTGCTGCCTGTCAACGATGCGGAATTGTTCTGCGCCTCGCTCGCGCTTGGCAGCGGCGACCATAACCCTCTCGTAAATACGCTTCCAAAGGTCGTGGTCATGCCGCTGCAAGACGTGCCGACCCTGCAGCCAACGTTCGAACTGCTGTTTACCGAAGGTTTGTCGGCACGCTGTGGTCGCCAGGCCGCGCTGGATCGCTTGATGGAGTACATCCTCATCCAGCTCTTGCGCCACCTGCTCGACACTGGCGCCCAGAGCCAGGGCCTGCTGGGTGCCTTGGCAGATCCGCGCTTGTCGCGTGCGGTCACTGCCATGCACGAGCATCCGGCGCGCCACTGGACGCTCGAATCGCTCGCCCATGAAGCGGGCATGTCGCGGGCACGCTTTGCCGCGTCTTTCCGACAGGTAGTGGGAGCGACGCCGCTGGATTACCTCACCGGCTGGCGCATCGGCTTGGCACAGACCTTGTTGCTGCAAGGAAAATCGGTGAAGACGGTCGCGGGCGCGGTCGGTTATCAGAGCCAGGCCGCCCTGAGCCGCACGTTCGCGCTGCGCATCGGCCAGTCGCCGACACAGTGGTTGGACGCTCGCATCGGTTCATCAGGAGCGCGGGCATGAAACCGGCGGTGACACGCCTGCTGCGCGAGGTGCAGACGTGCCGGCTATGCGAACCGCACTTGCCGCACGGTGCGCGCCCGATCCTGCAGTTCGATCCCCGGGCCCGCATCCTGATTGCCGGGCAGGCGCCCGGACGCAAGGCGCACGAGAGCGGGGTGCCATTCAGCGATGCCAGCGGCAAGCGCTTGCGGGGATGGCTGGGGGTCAGCGAAGCGCAGTTCTATGACGCCAGCCGGTTTGCCATCTTGCCGATGGGCTTCTGTTTCCCGGGTTCCGGCGCAGGCGGCGACCTGCCGCCGCGCGAGGAATGCGCGGCGCAGTGGCGTAAGCGGCTACTCGCGCAGCTGCCGAATCTGCAACTGACATTGGTGATCGGCCAATACGCCGCTGCATGGCATCTGCCGGCCGCGGCGGGGCGTTCAATGAGCGAGCTGGCGGCGGAATGGCGGGCGAGTTGGCCCGCCGTGCTGCCGATGCCGCATCCCAGCCCACGCAACCAGCGCTGGTTGCGTCTCAATCCCTGGTTCGAGACCGAAGTCTTGCCCATGCTGCGCGAACGTCTGCGCGCGATTAAATCGGTGGAACCGTCGTCCTGAATCGCGGAAGGAGCATGCGTCGCCCTGCGCCCGAAAGGGCGTTGCCTCGATTGAAAGCGGCCGCGGAGCATCGAGATTCAGCGCTTGGCGTACCCGATCCAGGAGAACAGCGGGCGCCCGAACGCGAGGCACGCAAGCGACAACGCGACGACCGCGCCGAGGTGCCAGAGCAGCACCATCAGCGCGCTCTCTCCGCTGTGGTAGAGGCTGACACCGGCGGCGGACAGGGCGGCCGCGCTCAGCGCCGCCAGCATCGCCGTCGGCGCCGGGCGCACCACGCCGGCGTGGCGCACCATCACCAGCATCAGCAGGCCCAGCGGGATACTGGTCATGGTGATGGCGACGGCGCATTCCGAGCTGACCAGTTCGACCAGGAAGGCTTCCCGTCCCATGCGCGCATAGTCCTGCATGCAGCCCCAACCCAGCCCGCTCAACCACAGGAGCAGGGCGGGCAACGGCAACCACATCCACGCGAGCGAGCGCCCCGGCACGCTGATCTGGAAGACGGCGTACGCGGCGAGCAGGCCGGTGAGCACGCTGGCGATCCATTCGATCAATGCCGGCGCGGCAGACAGCTGCGACGCCAGTCCGGAACGGAGGCCATAAACCGACGTGATCATGGCAATCATCACCGTGGCCAGCGTGACCCAGAGCAGAGTCCGGTGCAGCGGCGAGGCGAGTCGGCGTACCGGTTGGGCGCGGGCAGCGAGTTGCTCGATGGGTAGGTTGGTATCAGTCATGGCGGTCGTCTCCCTTGCCCAGCGCGTGCTTCAATGTTTTCAGTGCCCGGTGGCAGGCGACCTTCAGCGAACCGACGCTCTGCTTGCTCTGGACCGACGCCTCGTTCAACGACATGTCTTGCAGGTGCACCAGCCGAACGGCCTCCTGTTGCCGGGGTGACAGTTCGGCGACGGCGTCGCGAACGTCTTGAGCCTCTTGCAGCCGGGTCGTGGCTTCTTCCGGACCCGGCGATGCGTCCTGCATATGGTCGAACTCCACGTCCACGAGCAATTCATGCTCGATCCGCCGCGAGCGTCGCCGCAGCAGGTCGATGCAGCGGCGCGTCGCGATCGTGCCCAGCCAAGGCTTGAATGGACGTCCCGGCTCGTACGTATGTCGGATGTCGTGCACGACCAGCAGTATTTCCTGCACCGCGTCCTCGGCATCCTCGCCCCTCCCCAGGTAACGGCCGGCGATGGCACGCAGGTAGGGCGTGATGTCGTTGAGCAGCGCGTGATAGGCGACCTTGTCGCCATCCTGGGCGCGCACCATCAGTGCGCTCCAGGTGTCGTCCGGGTCCGGCGTGCGGCCCGGAACGTTGTGGACCAACTGCTCACTGCGTTGGGGCATGGCCGGTGCCGGCATCGGGAACGAGAGGATGGTGGCCATGATGCGTCGTCCCGGCACAGCGGCCAAGTCACCGCGCCCAGACGCCCGTGCGGCGGGCGATCCAGTGGTCCAGCGAAACCACGCCGGGCCCGCGCGCCATGATGTAAAGCATCGACACCGCCCACAACCCGTGGGTCGGGAACGCGCTGGGGTAGACGAACACCTGGATGACCAGCGTCATGACCAGCAATGCCAGCGCCGACAGACGGCTGGCCAGACCAACGAGCAGCAACAACGGAAACACGTGCTCGGCGACGGCCGCCATGGGCGCGGCGAGTTCGGGCGGGATCAGCGGCAGCGCGTATTCACTGCGGAACAGTTCCAGCGCACTGTCCGAAATTCGCGGAACACCGAGCTGCGCCGTGCCGTTGATGGGATCCAGCACCAGACCCTCGATCTTGGTCTGTCCCGACAGCCAGAACGTCATTGCCACGGAGAACCGTGCCAGCAAGGCGATCAGGCTGTGCGGAATGCGACTGAAAAGGGCTGTCGT
Organism: Pseudomonadota bacterium; assembly: GCA_002862965.1. Taxonomy (GTDB): domain Bacteria; phylum Pseudomonadota; class Gammaproteobacteria; order UBA5335; family UBA5335; genus Macondimonas. The sequence continues at coordinate 5,072 of PKCW01000217.1, read as the reverse complement.
CTTCTGCAGCAGACGGGTGACGGAGGCCACGAGGCCGGGCTGGGGCTTGGAAGAGGCCGCGATGAAAGTGCTCACTTCAGTTCTCCGTAGTTGTTTCGAGGGCGATGGCCAATCCGTTCTGGACCAGCAGCGTGAACAGCGCACCGTCGTCCACCTGCGAGTCAGCGGCATGGGCTTGTTGAAAGGCTTCGCCCAGCGTGTGCCGGTCTTGCAGCGCGTCCAGCCACAGGGTGGCGCCGACGGGCAGGGGGATCGTTACGACGTCGAGTTCCGGCCGCGTGACCAGCACGTCCTCGGGGCGATCGACATCGATCAAGGCGAGTCGGGCTTCGGACATGTCGGACACCCCTTGATGGGCGTGCCAGATGGAATAGGCGGCGTGGCGCGAGCGAAACCAGGCGCAGGCCGGATGCAGCCGCAGCGTCGCACCGCCCAGCCGCAACGGATCCGCGAGCAACTTCCGGTAAGCCGCGTCGCGCACAGGCGTGGCGTCCGCAGCGTGATAGGCGCGGATGCGCAGGGCTTCGATTCGCGCCACGTCCGCGAGGTAGGGGACGACCGCGGCCGGCGCGAAACCGGCGATGAAGTCCGGGAAATCGAGTGCGTAGTCGGTCAGCACCGGTGAACGCGGCGGATCGGAAAGCACGCGTTCACGCGCCATCGCGCGGAAGAACTCCGGGCCGACCAAGGCCTCGGCCACGGGAAAGGACTCGGCCAGTGCGTCGATCAGGCCGACGACGAAGTTGTTGCGATGGACGGCGAACCGGCGCTCGGCCGCATACCCACCGCCGACCCTGAGCCCTGGGGGAACGCTCAGGGTCGGCACCTGCAGCGCGGCGGCGAATTCGCGATGAGGAGAGGCGGACGCAATCATGCCGCCTCCTTCGCCGTCGCGCAGACTTCATCCAGCAAGGCCTGGGCCCGCTGCGCCTGCTCGCGCAACGTGGCATAGGCCGGAATATGGGTATCCCACTCGATCAGGGTCGGCACCGGTCCGGTCTGCGCGATCACGTGCCGGTACAGCGCCCACACGGCGGCACCGACCGGGGAGCCGTGATCGTCGATCAGCAACCGTTCGCCGGTGGCATCGCATTCCTGCGCATGTCCGGCCAGGTGGATCTCGCGCACCGCACGCAGTGGCAACGCAGCCAGATACTCGACTGGATCATGGCGGTTGTTGTGGCAGGACACATAGACGTTGTTCACGTCCAGCAACAGCGCACAGCCGCTGTGACGCACGATCGCCGACAGGAAGTCCGGCTCGCTGTAGCTGCTGCCTTCGAACTCCAGGTAGGTGCTGGGATTCTCCAGCAGCATCTGCCGGCCAAGCCGCTCCTGGACCTGGTCGATGTGCGCGCAGACCCGGGCCAGGCTTGCCGCGTCGTAACGCAGCGGCAGCAGGTCGTTGAAGAAGCGGCCGTCGTGGGTCGACCACGCCAGGTGCTCCGAGAACGCCGCAGGCTGGTAGCGGTCGATCAGCGCCTGCAGACGGGCGAGATGGGCCGGGTCCAACGGGGCTTCGCCACCGATGGACAGGCCTACGCCGTGCACGGACACCGGCAGGCGTTCCCGGAGCATGGACAACTGGGCGTGCGGTGGGCCGCCGGCGCCCATGTAGTTTTCCGCGTGCACTTCGACGAAGGCGGGCGGTGCCTCGTCTGCCAACAACGCATCGAAGTGCTGGGGTTTGAACCCGATACCGGCCCGCAAGGGCAGGCCGGCATCGGCCGGAGGATATTCGGCGCTGTGCGGATTGCAGGGGAGGTTCACCGACCTATCTCCGGAAGCCAGAGGGAAAGGCGATCAGCCGGCCTTGGACGGCTTGGCCTTGAACTCCGCCAGTTGGCCGAAGCCAGACGGCGAGGTCTTCGACGGCGTCGTGGTGCAGGTGCCGGCGGGGACGAACTTCCACGAGTTCGCCTGATGATCGACCTTGGAGGTGCCCGCGCAGGTCGTGCCCGGGCCGGCGGCACAGTCGTTCTTGCCGGCGAGGGCGATGCCGAAGCACTTCTCCTGGGCGGCGCCCTTTTCGGCGGCGGAAGCGGGCGCGGCGCCCATGGCCAGAGCCGAACCCAGCGCAGCGGCGAGGGCGAGGGCGGGAACGGCGGACTGGAAGCGGGTCGACATGGAAAATCTCCTGTGTGGTTTGGGATCGAGGGCGCCGGCACTCGGCTTGGCATCCCTCTCACTGGGAGACTTCGCTTCAGCGGACGAAAAAGTTACGTCGTGCGTGCGGCCGACGAATCTGCGGGCCTGCGAATCCTTTTGCCTTCCCGACGCCTCTTTATCCAGGTAGTCAGCCGTTTCCGTGCGGCTTGGTGCGGGTGTCCAGCGCGCACATGCACTGGATCCCGCAAGTCCTGGACGATCAACAAAGAGGAAATCCTGTGTCCCACTTTCCCTTGCACACCACTGATTCGGCGCCCGAAGGCGCGCGCGACCTGCTGACCGGCGCCCGGCAGAAGCTGGGCTTCGTCCCCAACCTGTATGGCCACCTCGCGGAGGCCCCCGCGGCGCTGGAGGCGTACTTCGATCTTTCGGCGCTGTTCGACAAGACCTCGTTCACCCCGGCCGAACGGCAGGTCGTGCTGCTGGCGACGAGCGTGGCCAACGGTTGCGAGTTCTGCGTCGCTGCGCACTCGATGATCGCGCTCAAGATGGCGGGCGCGGCGGCGGAGGTCGTCGATGCCCTTCGCGATGAAACCTCGATCCCGGACAAGCGTCTCGACGAATTGGCGGCCTTCACGCGGACCGTCGTGTTCCAGCGCGGTTGGGTGCCCGAAGGTGAACTGGATCGTTTCCTTGCCGCCGGCTTCACGAAGCAGCAGGCGATCGAAGTCGTGCTCGGCGTGGCCATGAAGACCCTCAGCAATTACACCAACCACCTCGCCGGCACGGCCACCAACCCCGAGTTCGGTGAGTTTGCTTGGTCGCGCCCGAAGCGCTGACACCTCCGGCTCCAGACAGCCCATGACGAGTCAGCGCATGGTGCGATCCGCTCTTGCCTGGGTAGTGTTCGGGATCGCCGTCATCGTGTCCGGTACCGGATGCGCACACCGCATCTGGAATGCGCCGATAGGCCGGCAGGCAATGGACGACCGCTACGAGTTCCGGAATCGCCTGCCGAAGAACTCACAGGACATCTTCGTGGTGCTTGCGTTCTCGGGAGGCGGCACCCGTGCCGCTTCGTTCAGCTACGGCGTACTGGAGGCGTTGCGCGATACCACGATCGAGGTCGATGGCGCGCAACGCCGGTTGCTGGATGAGGTCGACGTCATCACGTCCGTTTCCGGTGGCAGCTACACCGCCGCCTATTACGGCCTGCATGGCGACCGCATCTTCAGCGAATTCAAGCGCGAGTTCCTGTACCGCGACTGGCAGGGCGAGTTGATCGGGCTCGCGGCGCGTCCGGGTAGCCTCGCGCGGACCGCGTCCGGTGATTACAACCGAAGCGACCTCGTGGCGGCGTACCTGGATCGAACCTTGTTCGCAGGGGCGACCTATCGCGACCTGTCGCAGCATGATCTGCCATTCATCATCATCAACGCCAGCGACATCAACAACGCCACCACGTTCTCCTTCATCCAGCAACAGTTCGACTTCCTGTGTTCCGACCTTGCTCCCTATCCGGTGGCCAATGCCGTGATGGCATCGTCCGCCGTTCCGGGGCCCTTCGCCAGCATGGCGCTGCGCAACTACGATGGCTGCAATGAGCGGAATCAGCCCTGGGTCGCCGATGCGCTGGCGCATGACTCCTTTCTGGAGCGGCGGCGTGCCGTCGCGCTCGCGCTGGAGCGCTATGCCATCCCCGATCGCATGCCGATCGTGCGCCTGGTCGATGGTGGTGTAACCGACAACCTGGGCGTACGCGGTTCGATGATGAGTCCGGTCGCGCACTACGGCAATGTTCCGGAGATGTCGGGAGCTTTTACCCGGGATCAGCTGCAGCGCGTGCGCAATGTCCTCGTGGTCATTGCAAACGCGCAGGTGTACACGGAGACGGATTGGTCGCTCCAGGGGCGCGAACCCGGGCTTACCGCCATGCTCCGGTCCTCGTTCGACTCGGCACTCGGCATCCTCAACACGGAGACGGTTTCCCTGGCGAAGCAGGGTTTCCTGATGTGGGAGGACCACGTCAACACCATGCGGGGGCCGGACCAGGCAAAGGTCAGGGTGCACTTCTCCATCCTGACCTTCGACCAGATCGAAAGCGCTGACGTTCGTAGGCGCTTCAATGCCATGCCGACTACCTTTCGCCTGCAACCTGCACAAGTCGATGCGCTCGTTGCGCAATCCAGGGAGCTCCTGCAGAAGTCACCCGAGTTCGTGGAGTTTCTCCACGATGTCGGCAATCGCCACGTAGAACAGGCTGCGACCCCATGAGCGCGAAAGCTCCATGCCTTCCGCGCGCATGCTTCACCGGTGGCACGGGGTGGCGCCGTGATGTCGTCGCGGCCATCGAGGCGGCGTGATGGAACGCGATCCGTTCGGATTTCCGGTCGTTCGCAACTGGCCCGCCATCGATGCGAACGGAATGATCGAAGTCGACCGCTTGATGATCGGGCACTACGACATCAGTCTCCCGCAGATGATGGAGAACGCCGGCCGTGCATTGGCCACGCTGGCGTCTGTGCGGTTCCTGGGCCGAGATCCGAGGGGTACGCACGTCGTCGTGCTGGCGGGCGGCGGCGGCAATGGCGGTGGCGCGCTCGTGGCCGCACGAAGGCTGGCAGGGTGGGGCGCCCGGGTTTCCATCGTCCTCTCGCAGGACATCGCCGCGATGGCGCCCGTACCGGCACGGCAACTGGCCATTCTCGAACGAATGGGGTTGCATCCGGGAGGCATGCCCGATGACGGAATCGACCTGATCCTCGACGGACTGATCGGCTATTCCCTGCATGGAGTCCCGCGCGGGCGCACCGCCGAACTGATTTCCTGGGCGAGGTCCGCATCAGCGCCCGTGCTGTCGCTCGATGTGCCTTCGGGATTCGACGCCGCCAACGGCAAGACGCTGGATCCGTCGATGGTGGCGGTCGCCACGCTGACGCTGGCCGCGCCCAAGATCGGACTTT
>PKCW01000099.1 GCA_002862965.1 Pseudomonadota bacterium | reverse complement strand
AAAGCCCGGACAGACCGCATCGACGCTCCGGATGCCGGCCTGCGCCCATTGGGACAGCACTTCGTCGGTATAGGGCCCCAGCCAGCGGCTCGGTCCAAAACGGGACTGGAAGGCCATGGCCCAGCGGTCGTCGGGCAAATCGAGCGCGGCCGCCAGCGCCTGGGCCGTGGCGCGGCACTGGGCGCCATACGGATCGCCGAGATCGGCGTAGCGCTGCGGCAGGCCGTGGAACGACATGATCAGCCGCTCGCCGCGTTCGTTCCGCGTCCAGTGATCGTTTACCCGGTTGGCGAGCGCAGCGACATAGCCCGGCGCTTCGGCATATTGGGTGACCCATTGCAGTTCGGGGATGACCCGCTGGGCACGGAGCCAGTCGCCGGCCGCATCGATGACCGATGCGGTGGTCGTGGCCGAATACTGCGGGTAGAGGGGCAACACCAACACCTGCTCGCACCCTGCCGACCGCAGCACATCGAGCCCCTCGGCAATGGACGGCTGCCCGTAGCGCATGGCGAGGGCGACCCGGTAACGGTCGGGTGCGTGCCGGTCGAGACGCGCCTGCAACGCCACGGTCTGGCGGCGCGAATAGACGCGCAGCGGCGAGCCTTCCGGCAGCCAGACGCTGGCGTAGGCCGCCGCGCTGCGACGGGGCCGGATGCGCAAAATCACGCCGTGCAGGATCGGCTGCCAAATCCAGCGGGGCGCTTCGATGACGCGGGAATCGCTCAGAAATTCCGCCAGATATCGCCGGACGGCGGCCGGTGTCGGCGCTTCCGGGCTGCCCAGATTGGCCAGCAGGACGCCGATGGGGGCGCGGCTCGCCGCGGATGGACTTGCTTGCATGATGCGCTCTCGCCGCCTCCTTGCTGGGTGGGAGCCGGATGTTCCACGGGGGTCGCGCCGGCGGTCATCGTTGCGTCACGACGGGCCGCGTACACTGGACCCGCCTTCCTGTTTGGATCGAAAAGTGCATCATCGAAGGCGCAAACCAATGCGGCGGCAGTGACGCATCTTCGGCCGCCGCGGCGGATCTTCTCACGAAGTCATATGACGGGAGTAATGATGAACGCTCGTTCCGCACTGTTGCCGCTGGCGGGTCTGCTGGCCGTGCCTTTTTCGGCTTCCGCCGCCCTGTCGGAAATGACCGAGGACGAACTGTCCGCGGTCTCCGGGCAGGCTTACGTCCTCGAGTTCGGCCGCCTCGAGGCGCCCATCGCCGATCTGACCGAGCGCAATCTGGTGGTCGGCCCGATCGACGTCAGCGGCAAGGCCCGCGAAATCGAGACCGACTTCCCCACGCTCACCAATCTCGCGCGCACCAGAGTCGTGACCGGCGTCAACGCCGCCTTGGTGATCGGAAAAACCTCGCTGATCGCGGGGGTCGCCACCGTCCCCGGAGTCGGCACGGCCGTCGCGCCGATCCTTGCCATGACCCCGACGCCCACGATTCGCTTCGAGTAAATCCGTCGGCGGCCGGAGCCGGGCGTCCCGCTCCGGCGGTCGCGCTAGCGTCCAGCACCCGCGACGGTGGCGAGATCCACCTCCCACTCCGGATAGCCCGCTGCCTCCGGAATGCGCAGGCGCGGGCCCTGCGGGGTCTGCACCATCTGAGGCAGGACCGTCACGACCGGCGCGTCGCGGGTCGCGCGCCACAGCGCATCCACCGTCGGGTGCTGCGCCAGTTTCTGCAGATTCATCCGCGTCGGCCAGATGATGGTCTGGCGGCCCGCCTGCGCGGCGGCCAGCGCCTCATGCGGCGTGATCCACAGCGAATCGACCGTCTCGCTCCCATCGTGGCAAAGCGCCGCCTCGCCCTGCATGCGCGCCAGGAAGAAATGGGTATCGAAGCGCTTGGGCACCCCCTCCGGCGTGATCCAGTGCGCGAACGGCAAGAGGGCTTCGGGCATCGGGCGCATGCCCAGGCTTTCCAGCAAGGCGGGAAAATCGATGCCGGCCTGCACCAGTTCCGTGCGCAATCGATCCATGGGTTCGGCGCTCGCGCCCCTTGAACCCGCAGCCGGTTCGGCCAGCAGCAGCCCGGCTTCCTCGAACAACTCGCGAATGGCCGCCAGGCGAAACGACCCAAGCGTGTCCTCCGGGACCCGCGCCTGCGCCAGACGGACATCCTCGGGCGCCACCTTGCCCCCGGGGAAAACCAGAGCGCCGCCCGCAAAATCGATCTGGTGGTGACGGCGCACCATGAAGACTTCCGGGCCCTGTGGGCTGTCCCGCAACAGGACGACGGTGGCCGCCGGACGCGCCTCGGTGATGGTCATGACGGCTCCCTCCCTGGAAACGCCCCTCCACCGAGTGTAGCGTCATTGCCGCGCGCTGCGGTCGGATGCGACACCGACCGTCAGCAGCAGCGCCGCAGTGAACATCACCAGCACCACCGCGAGCCCCACCCGCTGGCTGCCGCTCGCCGTCGTGAGCGCCGCCACCAGGAACGGTCCCAGGAAGGTCGTCGCCTTGCCCGAAAAGGCCATCAGCCCGAACAGTTCGTTGCGCTGGCCTGCAGGCGCCATGCGTGCAAGATAGGAGCGGCTGGCCGCCTGAGCGGGCCCCACGAAAATGCCCAGCAAGGCGCCGCAGACCCAGAATGCCCGCGCGCCCGGGGCGAGCAGCAGCGCGGCGCCGGTGATCAGGAGCCCGACCAGACTCCAGACCATGGCCGAGCGGGCGCCCAGCCGGTCGTCGAGCCCGGCGAATGCCACCGCACCCACCGCGGAGGTGAGGTTCAGCACGATGGCAAACAGCAGCACCGCCCGTTCGTCGAAGCCGAAGGTCCCGGCGGCGAACAGGCCGCCGAAGGCAAACACCGTGGTCAGCCCGTCGATCAGCAAGAGGCGGCCGACGAAGAAGCGCAACATCGAGGCATCGTGGCGCAGCCTGCGCAGGGAACGGGCCAGATCGGCGAAGGCCGTCCGCAACACACGCCCGGCCGGCGCGTCGGTCCGGGCCCGTGCCGCGTCAGGCGCCAGCAGCAACGGCAAGGCAAACACGGCGGTCCAGGCAGCCGCCAGCAGGAAGGTGGCGCGCACGGGTTCGGCCGCGGCCGGATCGAGGCCGAAAGGCGGCGGTGTCGCCTGCACGAACCCCAGCAAGGCGAGGATCAGGCAGGCCAGCCCGCCGAGATAGCCCAGCCCCCAGGCCCAGCCCGACCAGCGCCCGATTCGCTCGGGCGCCGCCAGATCGGCCAGCTGCGCGTTGTAGAACACGAACGCCAGTTCCAGCGCCACGGTTCCCACGCCGGCCAGTACCAGCGCGCGCAGCGCCAGATCGGCCTCCGGCCGCACGGTCCACAGCGCCGCAGTGGCCAGTACGTTGATCAGGGTGAGCAGGGCGAGGAACCGGCGGCGCTGGCCGCCGCGATCCGCCAGCGCGCCCAGGATCGGGGCCAGCACCGCAATGGCGAGCCCCGCGAGCCCCATGGTGTTCCCCCACCACGCCGTGCCGGTGGCCGCGTCGGGCGCGATGGCGCGGGCGAAATAGGCGGGGAACAGAAACGTCTGGATCAGGGCCGCGTAGGCGCTGGTGGCCCAGTCGTACAGCGACCAGGCAATCAGCGCGCCGCGACGCTCCGGGTTCGTCGACATCAGCACATCCGTCGGTGGAGGAAACGCCTTTCCGGTCGCGGCGTCCCGTGATGCCTGCTATGTCGGCTCGGGTTCGCCCCAGCGCGGCAGCAGGCGGTGCGGCACATCGAGCAAATCGAGGATGCGGGCGACCATGTAGTCGACCAGATCCGAGGCTTGCGCGGGCCGATGGTAGAAGCCCGGATTGGCCGCCGCGATGATCACCCCGAGCCGGGCCAGCGCCAGCATGTTCTCGAGATGAACGGCCGAAAAGGGCGTCTCGCGCGGCACGAGGATCAGTCGGCGCTGCTCTTTCAGCGTCACGTCGGCGGCGCGCTCGATGAGGCTGCGGCTTGCGCCGCCGGCGATCGCGGCCAGCGTCGCCATGCTGCAGGGACAGACCACCATGGCTCGAAACCGCGCCGAACCGCTGGCCACCGGCGCGGTCCACTCGTCCTGCCCGAACACGCGCAACTGACCGGGCGCCGCGTGAAAATGCGCGGCAAGCTGCTGCTGGACATCGACCGCCCGACCCGGCAGTGCGAGATCGGTCTCGCCGTTGATGACCAGCAGACCGGGACGCGAAACCATCAGATAGACGCGCTCACCGGCGCCCAGGAGGCACTCCAGCAGGCGCACCCCATAGGCGGCGCCGGAGGCACCGGTCCAGGCCAAGGCCACCGGAGCGCGACTGTCCGCGGTCATGCCCGTCCGTCCAAGGCGGCCATGAGGCGGGCATGAAAGCCGTCGAAACCCCCGTTGCTCATCACCACGACCTGATCCCCGGGCAGCAGCCGGGGCGGCAACGCGGCGAGCAGCGCATCGGTATCGGCCACCGCCTGCGCATGGCTCCCCAGCGGCGCGAGGCAGCCCGCCACATCCCAGTCGGAACCCGGCGCCGCCACCCAGCACTCGTCGGCTGCCGCGAGTGCGCCCGCCAGCGCGGCGCGGTGCGTCCCCAGGCGCATGGTGTTGGAGCGCAGTTCGGCGACGGCGATCAGGCGCGCGGAGCCGACCCGGCGCCGCATCGCCTCGAGCGTCGCCGCAATCGCGGTCGGGTGATGGGCGAAGTCGTCATAGATCGTCACGCCCGCGACCTCGCCGCGCCGCTCCAGTCGCCTGCGCACCCCCGCGAAGGAGGTCAGTGCCGCGCAGCCGACGTCCGGCGGCACCCCGGCATGCCGGGCCGCCAGCAGGGCGGCCAGCGCATTGTCGACGTTGTGATTCCCGAACAGCGGCCACTCGACGGCGCCCTGACGCGATGCGCCATCCCACACCTCGAACCGGCTGCCGTCCTCGGCGAGCAGGCGCGCATGCCAGCCGGAAGGCCGGCCGAACGACGTGACCGGAGTCCAGCAACCCAGGCCCAGGGTCCGCGCGAGCGCGGCGTCCTGCCCGTTGACGATGAGCGCCCCCTGACCCGGCACGGTGCGGATCAGGTGGTGGAACTGCCGCTCGATCGCCGCAAGATCCGGATAGATGTCGGCATGGTCGTATTCGAGATTGTTCAGGACCAGAGTGCGCGGCCGGTAATGGACGAACTTGGCGCGCTTGTCGAAGAACGCCGTGTCGTACTCGTCGGCCTCGACGACGAAGAACGGCGTGCGCCCCAGGCGCGCGGTCTCGCCGAAATTGGCCGGCACGCCGCCGATGAGAAAGCCGGGCGCGAGTCCCGCCTGTTCCAGTATGTGGGCGAGCAGGCTGCTGGTGGTGGTCTTGCCGTGGGTGCCGGCCACCGCCAGCACCCAGCGGTCCTGCAGCACGTGGCGCGCCAGCCATTCGGGGCCCGACAGGTAGGGCAGGCCGCGATCCAGCACGGCCTCCAGCAGGGGATTGCCGCGACTGATGACGTTGCCGACGACCACGCAGTCGGGCTCGGGGTCCAGATGCGCCGGATCGTAGCCCTCGCGTATCGCGATGCCCAGCGCCGCCAGCCGATCGCTCATCGGTGGGTAGACGTGCTGATCCGAACCCGTGACCTGGTGGCCGGCCGCCTGCGCCAAGGCCGCGATGCCGCCCATGAAGGTCCCGCATATCCCCAAGATGTGCAGATGCACCGCGCCTGATCCCCCGTCCGCCGTCACGGCCATGGCATCATAGCAAAGCCCGCTCCGGGTCCTGCACGTCGCCGCTCATGTCTGCGTTTCGCTTCATCGATCATCCCGAGGCCCTGAACGCGCTCGTCGCCGACTGGGCCGGCGCGCCCTGGATCGGCCTCGACACCGAGTTCATGCGCGAACGGACCTACTACGCCCGGCTGTGCCTGATCCAGCTTGCGGGGCCCCGGGGCGTGGCCATCGTCGACCCCATCGCCCTGGGCGACTGGCGCGCGCTGTTCGCGCTGCTGGATGATCCGGGCAGCGTCAAGATCCTCCACGCCGCCGGCCAGGATCTGGAGCTCCTGCATCAGGCCCGCCCGGGGCGTCTGCCGGCCCCGCTGTTCGATACCCAGATCGCCGCAGCCCTGCTGGGTCATCCGCCACAGAGCGGCTACGGCGCGCTGGTGCAAAAAACGCTCGGCATCGCACTGCCCAAGCTGCACGCCCGCAGCGACTGGTCCAGACGACCATTGAGCGACGCGGAACTGGCCTATGCCGCGGACGATGTGCGCCATCTCGCCGCCTTGCGCGAGCGGCTGACCGAGGCACTGGCGCGTGCAGGCCGCCTGTCGTGGGTCGAGGCCGAACACGCGGCACTGGCCGATCCGGCGCGTTACCGCATCGACCCGGAGCGAGCGTGGCTGCGCATCGGCGCCGGACGCATGCTCACGCCCGCGGGTCAGGGTGCCCTGCGGGCGCTGGCCGCCTGGCGCGAGCGGGCGGCCGAGGCGCGCGACCTGCCGCGCCAGTGGCTGCTGAAAGACGGAGTGCTCCTGCACTGGGCCGAGCACCGGCCGGACAGCGTTTCCGGACTGACGGACGGCGTCGAGGTCCCGCCCGCATTGCTGCAGCGGCATGCCGCCGAATGGCTGGCCGCCATCCAGGACGGCGCCGCCCTTCCGCCCGAGATCTCGCCGGCGCCCTATCCGTTTCCCGCGGCGCTGGAGCAGCGCCTCAAGCGTCTGGGACGGATCGTGGGGGCGAGCGCCGAGGCGCTCGGGCTGGATGGCGCCATCCTGGCCCCGCGCCGCGAACTGGAAGCTTTGGTGCTCGGCGCCCGCGATACGGCCGTGCTGCGCGGCTGGCGCCGCGAGATCGTCGGCGAAGCGTTGCTGGCCGCTCTGGACGCGTGAAGAGGATGCCGACCGCCGACGCCTGAGCGCAGCGCTCAGGCCGAGAGCGTCTCGCTGACGCGGCGCAGGATGTCAGCGACCTCGCCGCTGCCCGAAACGGTCGCGAGCTTGCCCTGCGCCTGGTAGTAGTCGACCAGCGGCTGGGTCTGTTCCTGGTACACCCGCAGGCGGCGTGAAATGGTCTGCTCGTTGTCGTCGTCACGGTGCATCAGCGTGCCACCGCAGCGGTCGCATACGCCTTCCTGACGCGGCGGGGAAAAATAGACATTGTAGAGCGCGCCGCATTGCGTGCAGGTGCGACGGCCGGTGAGGCGCTTGAGCAGTTCATCGAAGGCAACCTGGATGTGCACGGCGCGGTCGATGTCCTGGCCGATCTCGGCGAGCAGCGCGTCCAGCGCGGCGGCCTGTGCGCCGTTGCGGGGAAAGCCGTCGAGGATGAAACCGCGTTCGGCGTCGGGCTCGGCAAGGCGCTCGCGGACCATGCCCAGCACGATCTCGTCGCTGACCAGCTCCCCGGCGTCCATCGCCGCCTTGGCCTTCAGTCCCAGCGCGGTTTTTGCGCTCACGGCCGCGCGCAGGAGATCACCGGTGGAGATCTGCGGGATGCCGCGCTGCTCCATCAGGAGCTTGGCTTGGGTCCCTTTGCCGGAGCCGGGCGCGCCCAGGAGCACAATGCGCATGTCCGTCCTCTCGTGTACGCCGCCCGTGGCAGCGTCCCTGTTGCCAAAAGCGGATAAATTACCCGCCGCGCGGCGTCCGCGTCAATGCAAGCACCCAGGCCCGCACGGCGGGCGCTATAATGGCGCGCCGTCCCGGAGCGCGGCGCTGGTGAGCGCCGGTCCGGATCCTTCCGATCGTCCGCCTCAATGGAGCCCTTGCATCATGAACCTCGACCGCATCCCCGCCGGCGACAATGTCCCCACGTCGGTGAATGTCCTCATCGAGATCCCCATGCGGGGCGATCCGGTCAAGTACGAAGTCGACAAGGACAGCGGCGCGCTGTTCGTCGACCGGCTGATGTCCACCGCCATGCACTACCCGTGCAACTACGGCTACATCCCGCACACCCTGGCCGACGACGGCGACCCGGTCGACGTACTGGTGGTCACGCCCTTCCCGCTGGTGCCCGGCTGCGTGATCAAGTGCCGCCCGCTCGGCATGCTGAGCATGAGCGACGAGGCCGGCCAGGACCAGAAAGTGCTGGCCGTGCCGGTCGACAAGACCTCGGGCGGCCTCTACAGCCAGATCCAGAGCACGGCCGACCTGCCCGAGCTGATGCTGCGGCAGATCTCGCACTTCTTCGAGCACTACAAGGATCTGGAAAAGGGCAAGTGGGTGAAGGTCGAGGGCTGGCAGGATCTGAAGGCGGCGGAAGCCGAAATCATGGCCGGGCTGGAACGCGCGCGCGCCAAAGGCTGAGACGCGCGCACCCCGGCGTTACATCCGGGCCGGCGTATTGGCGGTGACCCACGCCGCCGAGCCGTCGGCCCGGAACTCCCGTTTCCAGAACGGCGCCTGATGCTTGACGGTTTCCACCAGATGCCGGCAGGCCGCAAAGGCGGCGTCGCGATGCGCCGACCAGGCCGCCGCCACGATCAGCGTCTCTCCCGGCAACACCTCGCCCACCCGGTGCACCAGCACCAGTTGCCGGATCGGCCAGCGCGCGCCTGTGTCGGTGGCGATCCGCATCAGCATGCGCTCGGTCATCCCCGGGTAATGCTCGAGTTGCAGGCGCACGACCCGCGTTGCGCCACCCCCTGCGCGCATGGTGCCGATGAAGGCATCGTTGGCGCCGCAGCCCGCGCGTTCGGCCGCGTCCATGGCCTGCGCGGCGTCGGCCAGGAGCGGCCACGGCGCGAAGGCCGTCTCGCGCAGCCCGACGATCACGCCGCGCCTCCGGTCACCGGCGGAAAGAACGCCACCTCATCGCCATCGGCCACCGGCGTATCGAAATCGGCGTACTCGAGGTTCACGGCCGCCAACAGATGCGTCGGCACCGGCGCCTGGTCCGTCGCCCGCGCCCACACCGCCCGCACGGTCGTGGCCGTCGAGGGCAGTTCCAGCGTGTCCCGTCCCAGTTGCTCGCGCAGCCCGGCAAAGAATCGCACCGTGATCATCGCGTCCTCCACGCCGCCTCGCCATCGGCCGGCATGCTATGGTAATCCCCCACGTCGGCGCCCGCCTCCCGGCATCCGAGGCCATCGACCCCCATGAATCGCTCCAGCCATTTCGACGCGCAAGGCAACGCCCACATGGTGGACGTGAGCCACAAGCCCGCCACCGCGCGCCGCGCCGTGGCTGAAGGCTACATCCGCCTGAATGCCGGCACGCGCGCCGCGCTGGCCGAGCGGACCACGCCCAAGGGCGACGTGCTGGCCATCGCCCAGCTCGCCGGCATCATGGCCGCCAAGCGCACCGCCGACCTCATCCCGCTCTGCCACCCGCTGCCGCTCACGCACGTCGCCGTGCATCTGGAACTGGATGCGGCCGGCCTGCGCTGCGAGGCCGTCACCCAGACCACCGCAAATACGGGCGTCGAGATGGAAGCGCTCACGGCGGTGCAGGTCGCGCTGCTCACCGTCTATGACATGTGCAAGAGCCTGGAGCGGGGCATGGTCATCGAGGGCGTGCGCCTGCTCGAAAAGAGCGGCGGCCGGTCGGGCGACTGGCGCGCGGCGTAAGACGTGGCAAGCCATTCCCACGCGCATCATGACCACGCCCATGCGGGGCCCGATGCCCATCATCTGACCTGGGCGACGGGGCTCACGCTTGCCTTCGCCGCCATCGAAGCCGGTGTCGGCTACTGGGGCAACTCCCTGGCCTTGATGGGCGATGCCGGCCACATGGTCACGGATGCCGGCTCGCTGGTGCTGGCCACCATGGCGGCGCATCTGGCGCGCCGTCCCGCCAGTGTGCAGCATTCCTATGGATTCGGCCGGGCCGAGGTCGTGGCCGCGCTGGCCAATTCGCTCCTCATGCTGGCGCTGGCCCTGGCGCTGCTGGCGGGCGCGGTGCAACGGCTGCAGCATCCGGCGCCGGTGCAGGGTGGGGCTGTGCTCGCCGTCGCCGCCGTGGGCCTGGCCTTCAATCTCGGGGTGCTGGCGCTGCTGCTGCGCGGCCAGCGCACCCTGAACATCCGCGCCGCCATTTTGCACGTGCTGGGCGACGCACTGGGCTCGGTCGCGGCCCTGGTCTCGGGCGCCGTCATCCTCGCCACCGGCTGGATGCGCATCGATCCGCTGTTGACGCTGGTGAGTTGCGCCCTGCTGCTCGCGGGCAGTGTGCGCGTGCTGCGCGAAGGGCTGCATGTGGTGATGGAGGGCGTGCCGGGCCACCTGGATCTGGACGCCGTCGGGCGGGCGCTCGCAGCCACGCCGGGCGTGCGCGGCATCCACGACCTGCACATCTGGACCCTGTCCAGCGGGCACATTGCGCTCTCCGCGCACGTCGACCTCGATACGCTGGAGGAATGGTCCGCCTTGCTGGGCCGGCTGCGCTACCTGTTGTCCGAGCGTTTCGACATCCATCACGTCACCCTGCAACCCGAGCCCCAGGCGTGGACCCTGCGCCGCATGCCCTACGACCCGGCGCGGCGCGCGCCGCCGCCGCCCGCCGCAACCGATCCCCATCGAGAGTCGCGCCATGAGCACCGACATCCTCATTGAACGGACCGGCCCGGTCTGGACGCTGACCTTCAACAGGCCGGAGAAGCGCAACGCACTGACCCACGCCATGTACACGGCACTGGTCGATGCCCTGGACGCCGCCCGCGCCGACCCGCAGGTGCGGGCCGTGATCCTGACCGGCGCCGGCGCCTGCTTCACGGCCGGCAACGACCTGCAGGACTTCCTGCGCACGCCGCCCACCGGACCCGACAGCCCGGTGGTGCGCTTCCTGCGCGCCATCATCGACTTCCCCAAGCCCTTGCTGGCAGCCGTCCCGGGCGTGGCGGTCGGCATCGGCACCACGCTGCTGCTGCATTGCGATCTGGCCTGGGCCGCCCCCGCCGCACGCTTCGAGTTGCCGTTCGTGCGCCTCGCGCTGGTTCCAGAGGGTGCGGCCACCCATCTTCTGCCGTTGGCGGTGGGCGCCAAGCAGGCCAGCGCCATGCTGCTGGCCGGCGAAGCGCTCGATGCCAACACGGTGGCGCGGCTCGGATTGATCAACGGCGTGGTCGACGCCGACGCGTTGCAGGCCCATGTGCGGGCTCAGGCCGAGCGGCTGGCCGAGCTTCCCCCGCAGGCGCTGCAGCAAACCAAGGCCTTGCTGCGCGCGCCGCAGCGGGCCGCCACGCTGGCCGCGCTCACCGCCGAGATACAAGCCTTCGGCCGTCAGCTACAATCGCCGGAATCGCGAGCGGCCATGCAGGCTTTCTTCAGCCGGTCCGCCCCGTCCCGCACGCCGCCCAGCGAGACCGCGCCGTCCACACCGCCCCGTCAGGAGCCCGATCGTCCATGAAACACAAACTGATTGCCATTGCCTGCCTGCCCGTCCTGCTCGCGGCCTGTTCCTTCATTCCCAAGAGCCCCGGTGCCGATCGGGTGCTGCTGCTGCCGCTCGAACGCGTCAAGTCCTGCACCGAAGTGGGCCAGACCAAGGTGCAGGTTCTGGATCGGGTGGGGTTCGTCGCCCGGCGCGGGGCGTCGGTCGATCAGGATCTGCAACGGGTGGCCAAGAACAACGCCGTCGACATGGGGGGCGACACGATCGCCGCGCTGTCCGGGCCCGTCAATGGCCGGCAGACCTTCGGCGTGTACAAGTGCCTGTAAGATCCTGACTCTGCCGATGGCGGCGCCGCACCGGCACCGCGATCGGCTAGAATCCCGCCCGCGCCAACAGCCGGGCGGGGATCCAGGGCATCACCCACCGCATCAGAGTCCACGGCCAGCGCGGCACGATCGCGCGCGCCACGTTCCGCTCGATGGCGCGCACGATGAGCCTCGCGGCATGATCGGCCTCGATGGCGAACGGCGTGCGCGCCACGCCTTCCACGATCGGCGTCTTGACGAATCCGGGGTAGAGGACGGTGACCCGGATCCGGTCGCGCCAGGCTTCGGCGCGCAGCCCCTCCAGATAACTGGCGAAGCCGATCTTCGACACGGAATAGGCCACGTTGCCCGGAACAGCGCGGAAGGCCGCCACCGAGCAGGTGCCGATGACGTGCCCGCCACCCTGGGCACGGAAATGGCGCACGGCCGCGTCCGTCACGGCCATGGCGCCGAGCAGGTTGGTGTCGATGGTGCGGCGCTGCTTGTCGAAGGATTTGCCGCCGATGCGTCCACCCAGACCGATGCCCGCATTCACGAACACGGCATCGAGCCCGCCCAGGGCCGCGACCGCCGCAGCGATCAGCGCGTCACTGGCCGCAAAATCCGTCACGTCGTGCACCTCGACATGGACGCGCAGCGCCGGATGCCGCGCGCGCAGTTCCGCGGCCAACGCCGCCAGTTCATCCCGGCGACGACCCGACAAGGCGAGGTTCCACCCGCGCCGCGCCAGTTCTCGCGCCACGGCGGCGCCAATCCCGGAACTCGCCCCGGTGATCAACATCGAGCGGGCCATGCGGTCTCCTTCTGTGCTATCGCCGCGCGGTGGGCGGGCGTCCCATCCATGATAGGCAGGAAGGGCGCGGATTGGGCGTCATACGCGCCGGGTCGTGGGTTGGGCGTTCTCGACACGCCCGGATGCGGATCTGGTGGTGCAGGCGCTGGACATGGCCTACGAGCAGCGCGGTCGGCCGTCGGGTCTGATGTTCCACTCGGATCAGGGCAGCCAGTACGCGAGTCGCAAGTTCCGGCAGCGCCTGTGGCGCCACCGGATCGCGCAGAGCATGAGTCGTCGCGGCAACTGCTGGGGCAACTCACCGATGGAGCGGCTGTTCCGCAGCCCGAAATCGGAATGGGTGCCGACCGTGGGCTACATGACGGCACAGGAAGCGCATCGGGACATCAGCCATTACCTGATGCACCGGTACAACTGGATACGGCCGCATCAGTTCAATGACGGACTGGCACCAGCCGTTGCGGAAGAAAAACTTAACGCAGTGTCCGGGATGATTTGACCACTACATT
>PKCW01000190.1 GCA_002862965.1 Pseudomonadota bacterium | reverse complement strand
GCGCGGCCGCTGGAACAGATTCAGGGGTGGATCGGTCAGTACGGCGAGCAGCCGGTGCTCCTGCTGGCGGCGGCGCGCCAGTGTCGTCATGAGCGCATCTGGGGCAAGGCGCGGCAATACTACGAGGCCGCGCTGGCGGCTGCTCCGGATGCCTCGGCCTATCAGGAGCTGGCGGAACTGCTGCTGCAACTCGACGAGCCGGCTCAGGCCCAGGAACTGTTCCGGACGGGCCTCGTGCGCCTGAATCGGAGCGGCGCGCTGCCGGCCGTCTTTTCTGGCGATGTCCCGATTCTGCCACCTGGCTAGCCGAACGGCCCCGACTCTTGCGCGCCCACCCATCGAAGCGAACGGATCGACCACAGACCGCCATGAATGCCAGCCTGACCTTGACCGCCAGCTGCCCCGATCAGGTCGGTATCATCGCCGCGATCAGCGGCCTCGTTGCCGAGCATGGCGCGAGCATCACCGAAGCGAGCCAGCATTCCGATCCGGTGACGCGCCATTTCTTCATGCGTTACGAGATCGACGCCACTCGATTGCCCTTCGGCAAGGCGGGGTTCGAGCAAGCACTGCGTCCGCTGGCCGAGCGATTCGGCATGGACTGGCAGGTGTCGTCTTCGCAGGCGCCCTACCGGGTGTTGATCCTCGTCAGCAAGCAGGATCACTGCCTGTCCGACCTGCTCTATCGGTGGCGCCGGCGGGATTTCATCTTCGATCTGGTCGGCGTGGTGTCCAATCACGAGGATCTGCGGGCCGACGTGGAACAGGCCGGAGTGCCGTATCACCACGTGCCGGTGACGCCCGGGCGCAGGGCGGTGGCGTTCGAAGCGATCGAGCGCCTGTTCGAGGATACGCGTGCCGATGTCATGG
The DNA here is from genome assembly GCA_002862965.1 of Pseudomonadota bacterium. Classification (GTDB taxonomy): domain Bacteria; phylum Pseudomonadota; class Gammaproteobacteria; order UBA5335; family UBA5335; genus Macondimonas. Next base: position 12,273 of record PKCW01000190.1, on the reverse strand, counting down.
TGCTGGCGCGCTACATGCAGATCCTGCCGGGCGAACTGTGCGCCCGCCTGCCACACCGCATCATCAACATCCACCACAGCTTCCTGCCGTCTTTCGTCGGGGCCAGTCCCTATCGTCAGGCTTACGAGCGCGGGGTGAAGATCATCGGGGCCACCTGCCACTACGTGACCGAGGAACTGGATGCCGGGCCGATCATCGAGCAGGACGTGATGCGGGTGCACCACGGCGACTCGGTGGAGCGCATGGTCGCCCTGGGGCGCGACGTGGAGCGCGCCGTGCTCGCACGCGGCCTGCGCTATCACGTGCAGGATCGGGTGCTGGTGCACGGCAACAAGACCGTGGTGTTCCCGTGAGCCGTGCCGGCATCCGGATCGGCTGGGCGAATGCGTGGCCTTGGATGCTGCTCCTCTGCGCATCGCCGCCGGCCGCGCGGGCCGACTGGAACTACGAGCTGGGCTATCGTTTCGCGCACGTCGATGGCGCCGCGCCGGCCGACGTGTCCTACAACGCCGATCTGCAGGGCGTGCACCTCGCGTTTCGTGAGGCGGTGCGGGGCTGGCGGGGCGAACTGGCCGGGGGTTATCAGGTGGGCAGCGCCGATGTGGCGGCGCCGGGACAGGCGCTCGACACGTCCGATGAGACGGCTTGGGAAGCCGAATACCGCATCGGGCCGGAGATCACCCCGAATGTGTGGGCGTTCGGCGGCCTGGCGCATCGGCGCTGGGACAGCGACGCCCAGAACGGCGATCTCGAGCGGCGATTCACCTACTCGCCCGTCGGGCTGGCCGTCGCACTGCCGGCTGCATGGCAGCTTTTCGGCGAATTCGCGCTCGAGTATTGGGCCGTGTGGGATGTCGACGTGGAGACGGCCGTGGCGGGCGGCGCGCTGCCCGATGCCGGGTCCGGATGGCGCGTCGCGGCCAGCCTCGCCTGGCCGTACGGCGCCGGGCAGAGTCTGCTCGTCAACCCCTATTACGCCGACTGGGAACTGGACGGCGGCCTTCAGTCCAACGGCGTCGATGCACAGGTGGTCGGCGTCAACCTCGGTCTGCGCTGGCGCTGAATCCTCGGTCAGGCGATCAGCCTCCCTCGCGGCGCCGGCGCGCCCGCGCCTCCCCGCCGCCAACACAAAAAAGTTGTACAAACACGAACGCCCGTTGCGCCGCTGCGCGCCTGCATACCCGCGCCGCGCCCTGCAGCAACCTCTGAGCGCCCTCGATCCAGCGTTTGGCGCGACCATCGGCTCGCGCCTGCATCGGATTTGCACAAAAGTTTGACACGTCCGCGGCCGTCATGTACAAGTATTGTACACAGACGATGCGCGCCGGCTCCGCGGCCACCGTCGCCTGAAGGTCCGGTCGCACAAGACCCTTGAGGGAGGGGAGCCATGAACATCGCCATCGTCGGTAGCGGAATCTCGGGCCTTTCGGCGGCATGGATGCTGGCGCGCCAGCACGATGTGACGGTGTTCGAGCAAAACGACTATCCCGGCGGGCATACCCACACCGTGGATGCGCCGAGCCCGAGTGGCACCCTCCCGGTCGACACCGGGTTCATCGTGTACAACGAAGCCAACTATCCGCTGCTCACGGCCCTGTTTCGCCACTTGCACGTGGCGACCCGGGACAGCGACATGTCGTTCGGGGTGTCGATCGACCAGGGCACGCTCGAGTACGCCGGCGACAACCTGCGCACGCTGTTCGGTCAGCGGCGCAATCTGGTCAACCCCGCCCACTGGCGACTGCTGACCGAGATCCTGCGCTTCAACCGCCTCGCCCGGGCGCTGATCGATGACCCCGCTCTGGAAGCCCAGACGCTCGGCGATTTCCTCGATGCGCACCGGTTCGGCCTCGCCATGCGCATGCGCTACCTGCTGCCCATGGCGGCAGCCATCTGGTCCTGCCCGCCACAGACCATGCTGGGCTTTCCCGCGGCCAGCTTCATGCGCTTCTTCGACAATCACGGCTTGCTCGACGTCCGCAACCGGCCGCAGTGGCGCACGGTGGTGGGCGGCAGTCGCAGCTATCTGGCCAGACTCACGGCCGGCATCGAGAGCCGCATCCGCCTCGGTCGCACGGTGCGCTGCGTGCGGCGCGACGAACGGGGGGTGACCGTCGTCGACGGACAGGGCGAGACGCACCGCTTCGATCAGGTGGTGCTCGCCTGTCATGCCGATCAGGCGCTGCGGTTGCTGGAGCAGCCCGATATCTGGGAGGAGCGTCTGCTGGGCGCCTTCCCCTACCAGTCCAATCGGGTGCTGCTGCATTCGGACGCGCGCCTCATGCCCCGACGCCGGCGGGTCTGGTCGTCGTGGAACTACCTCTCCGGCGCCGATGTGTCGGGTGAGCGCGCCGTGTCGGTGACCTACTGGATGAACCGCCTGCAGGGCCTGCCCGACACGCGGAACTATTTTGTGACCCTCAATCCCCTGAGCGAGCCCGATCCGGCGTCCGTCTGGGGCGAGTATCACTATGAACATCCCGTGTTCGGCGCACGCGCGATGCGCGTCCAGCCCTTGCTCGATCGCATCCAGGGCCGTCGGCGGACCTGGTTCTGCGGCGCCTACGGCGGCTATGGCTTTCACGAGGATGGCCTGCGGTCGGGGCTGGCCGTCGGTCGTGCCTTTGGCATCGCGCCCCCCTGGGAGATGGCGCTGCCCGAAATGCACGGCGTGGCGACGCCCGGTCAGGCGCCGGCCGCCGCAGCGGTGTCCGGCGCAGTGCAAGCCGCAGCGCCATGAACAGCCGTGTGTATCGTGTGCTCGTCCGCCATACGCGGCCCGGCGGCTTGCGCTACCGGTTCGCCTATCGATTGTTCAACGTCTGCCTCGCGCTCGAGGAACTCGATCGTCCGGGCGGCCCGCGCCTGTTCTCGCACAATCGCCCCAATCTCGTCAGCTTCCATGACCGCGATCACGGCCCGCGCGACGGCACGCCACCGCGGACTTGGCTGACGGCGCTGCTGGCGCGCCACGGCATTGCGCTGGCGAACGACGACCGCATCCGCGTGCTGTGTTTCCCGCGCGTGCTGGGCCTGAGCTTCAATCCGCTGACGCTGTGGTATTGCCACGACGTCCGCGGGCGGCTGCGGGCGATGGTGTGCGAGGTTCACAGCACCTTCGGCGAAAGCCACTGTTACGTATTGGCCGACGCGGCGGGCGATGCCCTGGATCTCGACGCGCCACCTCCTCAGCGCAAACAGCTCCACGTCTCGCCGTTCTTCCCGGTGTCCGGCGAATATCGCTTCCGTTTCGAGGCGCCGCGCCGCAGCGTCGCCGCCTGCGTGGGCTACTGGAAGGACGGCGATCTGGCGCTGCTGGCCGAATTGTACGGGGAGGCCCGCTCCTGGTCGGATCGGGCGCTGCTCGCCGAGGTGCTGAACATGCCTTGGGCGGGCCTGAAGGTCTTGGTCGCCATCCATTGGCAGGCGCTGAAACTGTGGTGGCGTGGCGCCCCGGTCCATCCCCAGCCGCCGATCGTGTCCACTGCAAGGAGTTCCTGATATGTCCAGCCAGCCGCCCATCGTCCTGCAACGTGGCGCCGCCTTGCCCGCATTGCCCTGGTCCCTGCGCATCCTCGCCCGACTCCTGGCCAAGGCCGAGCACGGACGGCTCGACCTGCGCCTGCCCGATGGACGGGAGATTCATGTCTGCGGTCATCGACCCGGCCCGCACGCGACCCTGATCCTCAACCGGCCGCGCCTGATCGGGCGTCTCATGGCGGGCGGCGACACCGGCCTGCTGGAATCCTACGTGGACGGCGACTGGGATACGCCCGATCTCACGCGCTTCCTGCTGTGGGGGGCGGCGAATGAATCCTGCTTCGACGGGGTCGCCGACGGATTCCGGCTCTGGCGCGCGCTGCGCACCCTCCAGCATTGGCGCAACCGCAACACGCGCGCGGGCAGCCGGCGCAACATCGCCGCGCACTACGATCTGGGCAACGATTTCTATTCGCTCTGGCTCGATCCGACGATGACCTACTCGAGCGCCTTGTTTGCCTCGGACTCGGACACGCTGGAACAGGCGCAGCGGCGCAAGTACCAGCGCCTGATCGACCGCCTTCAGATCGGCGCCGAGCACCATGTGCTGGAAATCGGTTCGGGTTGGGGTGGGTTCGCCATCCAGGCTGCCGAGCGCACGGGCTGCCGGGTCACCAGCGTCACCCTGTCCAGCGCGCAGCTCGAGGAAGCCCGCCGCCGGGCATGGCGGGCGGGCGTGGCCGACCGGGTGAGTTTCGAACTCATCGACTACCGGGACCTGACCGGCGCCTACGACCGTATCGTCTCCATCGAAATGTTCGAGGCGGTGGGTGAACGGTACTGGGCCGAATACTTCCGTCAGGTGCACGATCGGCTGTTGCCCGGCGGGCGCGCCGGCATCCAGGTGATCACCATCGAGGACGGCCGCTTCGACGACTACCGGCACAGCGCCGATTTCATCCAGCGCTACATTTTCCCGGGCGGCATGCTGCCCTCGCCCGAGCGCTTCTTCGACTGCGCTGCAGGAGCCGGGCTGGTGCGCGACGATGTCCTGACTTTCGGGCACGATTACGCCCGTACGCTGGCGCATTGGGATCGCGCCGTGCACGACCGCACCGACGCCCTGCGCGAACTCGGTTACGACGCCCGCTTCCAGCGTCTGTGGCACGCCTATCTCGCCTACTGCGAGACGGGCTTCCTGACCGGCCGCATCGATGTGATGCAGGCCGTCCTCGCCAGGCACTGAGGCATGACCGGCGATCCGGCGCACCGCGTCCCGGCCCGGGTGCTCGGGGCCTTTTCCGCCATCGGCTTGCCCATGGCGGCGCTGGCCATCCCGTTGCTGATCTACCTGCCGCCCTATTTCAGTGATGAGTTGGGGCTGGGGCTGTCGGTCGTGGGGACGGTCTTGCTGGTGGCCCGTCTTTTCGACGTCGTCAGCGACCCCGCGGTCGGCCTGCTCAGCGACCGGGTCCGCACCCGCTGGGGTCGGCGCCGCCCCTGGATGATCATTGGACTGCCGCTGACGCTGCTGGGTACGGGCTTCCTGTTCCTGGCCCCGGTCGGCGTCGGTTGGGGCTATCTCCTGGCGTGGAGCCTGGTGGCCACGCTCGGGTGGACGGCATTGTCGCTGCCGCACAATGCCTGGGCCGCAGAATTGTCGACCGACTATCACGAGCGGGTCCGCATCTATGGGGCCGGCCAGGCCTGCGCCATCGTCGGCACGGTGCTGGGGGTGCTGGTTCCGGGGGTGATGCAGGCCGCGGGGGCCGACCGGGGTACGGCTCTGGCGGTGATGTTCGGCTTCGCGCTCCTGACCTTGCCCGCCAGCATCTACTGGCTGTTGCGGGAGGTGCCCGAGCCGGCGCAGCCGGACGGCGACGTGCCCTGGGGCAAGGGGCTGCGCCTGCTGGTCGACAATCGCCCGTTTCGCCGCCTGCTGGCCGCCTACCTGCTGAACGGGATCGCCAACGGCCTGCCGGCGAGTCTGTTTCTCCTGTTCGTGCAGGCGCTCATCGGCGACGAACAGACCGCGGGGGTGTTGCTGCTGGCTTACTTCGGCGCCGGCTTTGCCGGGTTGCCGCTGTGGATCGGTCTGGCCCGCCGGGTCGGCAAGCATCGCGCGTGGTGCATGGCGATGCTGTTCACCTGCGCGATATTCATGGCGGTGCCTTTCATCCAGCCTGGGCAGTTCTGGTTCTTCCTCGCCGTCTGCCTGCTGACGGGTCTGACGGTCGGGGCCGACCTCGCGCTGCCCTCGGCCATGCAGGCGGATGTGATCGATCTGGATACTGCGCAAAGCGGCAATTCGCGCGCGGGCCTGTTCTTCGCGCTCTGGGGGATGGCGACCAAGGCCGCGCTGGCCCTGTCGGTGGGCCTCGCCTATCCCATTCTGGATTGGGCGGGACTGGATGCGCGCGGGGACAATACGCCCTTTGCGCTGATGACGCTGGCCCTGCTCTACGGGGGTGTGCCGGTACTGATCAAGCTTGCGGCGATCGCCCTGATGTGGCGATTCCCGCTGGCCGAATCGGATCAGCGGGCGGCGCGCCGGCAGATCGTGCAACCGGCCTGATGGTTTCGAAAGGAGATAGATCGATGTCGGCAAGAAGGAGTGTTCGAGTTCTGGTGATGGTCGGGCTGCTGGCCCTCGCCGGCTGCGCGGGCGTCAACCCGAAGGTCTACCAAGGCAGTGAACCGGCCTTCGCCGTGGAGCGCTACTTCCAGGGGCAGACGCGCGCATGGGGCATGTTTCAGGATCGCTCCGGCGCCCTCAAGCGCAGCTTCGTGGTCGACATCGACGGGAAGTCGGTCGGCGACGAGTTCGTGATGACCGAGGATTTCGTCTACGACGACGGCGAGAAGCAGCGCCGCATCTGGCGCATTCGCCGGCTGGACGCCCACACTTACGAAGGGCGCGCCGACGATGTGGTCGGGGTGGCCCGGGGTATCGTTTACGGACGGGCACTGAACTGGTCCTACACACTGGCCTTGCCCGTGGGCGGCCGCACCTATCATGTGCAGTTCGACGACTGGATGTACTTGCAGCCGGATGGCGTCTTGCTCAATCGGGCGCGGATGAGCAAGCTCGGCGTCGAACTGGGCCAGGTCACCCTGGCGTTTCGCAAGCCGTGACGGGCACGGCGATGTCAGGAGTTTGGGCCGCCCGGCAGCAACCGTTCGAGGAGATCGCTCAGTTGGCGGACGTGGATCGGGACCTGTCCCGGTCCCGGCCAGCGATGCCCCGGTCGATTGAACCAGATGGTCCGCAACCCGGCCGCCCGCGCGCCCGCCACGTCGCATTCGGGATCATCGCCGATGTGCAGCGTTTCCTCGGGGGCCACGCCCAGCGCCTCGCAGGTGAGATGGAAGATGGCGGGGTGCGGCTTCGCCATGCCGGCACTTTCGGCGCTGACCCGGATGCGGAACAGGTCGGCGAGGCCGGTGGCGGCGAGATCCACATTGCCGTTGGTGATGCTGGCCAGCGCGAACCGCGCGCCCAGGGCGCGCAGTACCTGCGCGGCATCGGTGAAGGGAGTGACGGCATTGCGGGCCGCGATGAAGGTCCCGAACGCCAGTTCGGCCGCCTGTGGCGGGTCTCCGGCCGCGTGCGCGGCTTCGCGCAGCACCGTCATGCGCAGGGCGGTGACGTGATGGGCCAGTTCCGGTCGTTGTGCCGCCAGCGCATTCATGCGCCGCCTGACCTCGCCCGCAGGCAGGCGCTGCGCCATGGCGGGGAAGTGGCGGCGCAGGTAGCCTTCCATCCGCGCTTCGGCGGCGCGGATGACCGGGCCGATCTCCCAGAGGGTGTCGTCCAGATCGAAGGTGATTGCGCGCAAGGGTGGAGCGGGGTTCATGGCCGCACAGCTTACGCGAGATGGAGGGTCCACGCCCCGGCGCACCGGCGCGTGGCGCGACCGCCAGCCGTCACGGTGCTGCGCAGCGGACATCTTCCGGTAAACTTTTTTGCGTGCCCGCAGGGCATGCCCATGGGCAGGAGCTGTAGCTGAGCGTGGCGCGAAATGGCACCTCTCCGGCGGATCAGGAATTGTTCCCCATCCGTACGGTTTCCAACCTCACCGGTGTGAACTCGGTCACCTTGCGGGCCTGGGAGCGTCGTTACGGCCTGGTTCGGCCCCGCCGGACGGCCAAGGGGCACCGGCTTTACAGCCGGGAGGACATCCAGCGCATCGAGCAGGTGCTCGGATTGCTCGATCGCGGCATTGCCATCGGGCAGGCGCGGGCCGCTCTGGATTCCCAGCCACGGTCCGACGCTGCCACTGCGCCTCCGGCGGTCGACGGCGGGGTATGGGCCGGCTATATCGCCCGCATGATCCTCGCCATCGCCGCCTTCGACGAGAAGGCCCTGAGCGGGGTCTACAACGAAGCGCTCTCGCTGTATCCCGTCGAGGTGGTCAGTGCTCAACTGATCGTGCCCTTGCTGGAGGAAATCGGCCGGCGCTGGCAGACCGAAGCGGGCAGCGTCGCCGAAGAACACTTCTTCAGCGTGTTCATGCGCAACAAGCTGGGTGCGCGCTTTCATCACATGGCGCTGGACACGAGCGGCCCGAAACTCCTGTGTGCCTGCCTGCCGACGGAGCAGCACGAACTGGCCTTGTTGCTGTTCTGCCTCGGGGCGCTCACCCGCAACTACCGCATCGTGCTGCTGGGCGCCTCAATGCCCTTGGCCGACCTGCCGCTTGCCGCGCGCCGTTCCGGCAGCGAGGCCATCGTGCTGGCGGGTTCGGTGGGTGCCTACTGGCCGGCATTGGAGGCGGATCTCGCGGCCCTGGTGAAACGCGTGACGGTGCCGGTGCTGATCGGCGGTCACCTCTCCAGCCTGCATCGCGATGCCATCGTCCGTGCCGGCGGGATCGTGCTGGGCAGTGACATGCCGCAGGCGTTCAGCAGGCTTGCGGAGGTGCTGCAAGGCGCGGCCTGAGCCGGGTGACTCGGGCGATCGGCACGGGACGCGGCGTGCCGGCGCGGGAATTGAGCTGCACGATGACTGCGGTTATGCTGGCGCGACCCGAGCGGGTCGCTCAAGTTCTTGCTGGCGTAGCTCAGTTGGTAGAGCAGCCGATTTGTAATCGGCAGGTCGCGGGTTCGAATCCTGTCGCCAGCTCCAGCGCCTTTCACCAGAAACCCATCGTCCAGGGATCGCCGCAGCCGCCGGTGGCCACGGCCGGCGGGTGCGGATGCGGTTCAGGGGCCAACCCTCCGGGCACCCGCAGTGCCGGACGGGCGCGATATCTTTTTTTGCCATCGGGAAATCGAACATGACGACGGGGCTTCGATACGGACGGACGCTGCTGCTGGCAGCCGCTTTTTTGACCGGCTGCAGCGCGGAGAAAGCCGACGCGCCGCCCGAGCGTCCCGCCGTGCTGATCACCACGGCGACGGTCGAGGCGCGCACCGTCGAGGAACTCGAGCGATCGCTCGGACGGCTCGAATCGGACGTGGACCCGCGCGTCGCGGCCGAGGTGTCGGGGCGTGTGCTCAGCATCGCCGCACAGGCCGGGCAGGCGGTGCGCCAAGGCGAGGTGCTGGCCCAACTCGACGCCGCTGACTATCGGTTGGCGGTGGAGCGCAGCGCTGCCGATCTCGACCGACTGTCGGTCCTGGCAGCGCAGCAGCAACGGCAGGTCGATCGCTATCGTGCCTTGGTCAAGGAAAATTTCTTCTCCGTCAACGCACTGGATGAGGTCGAAACCCAGCTCGCGGCGACGCGCGCCCAGATGGCCGTCGCCCGGAGCGGGCTCGCGCAGGCCCGCAACAACCTCGATCGCACGCTCGTGCGCGCGCCGGCGACCGGGGTGATCGCGCAACGGCTGGTCAGCGTCGGCGACTATGTCGGGGCCGGCAACCCGCTGTTCGAGCTCAACACGGACCAGTCCCTGCGCGTGGTGATGCCCTTCCCGGAAGTGCTGGGCAGCCGGCTCGCGGTGGGCCAGACCCTGCGCCTGTCGGCGCCAGCTGCGCCTGAGGTTCGTCTGGAAGCGGCGGTGACTGAAATCCGCCCGGTGATCGGCGCACAGAGCCGTGCGATCGAGGTGCTGGCACAGGTGCGCAATCCCGGCGGCTGGCGTGCCGGCGGCAGCGTCAACGGCGAAGTGGTGCTCAAGCGTCGCGAGGGCGCGATGGTCATTCCCCCACTGGCGCTGGTGCGCCGACCCTCGGGCGCGGTGGTCTACGTGGTCGTGGGGGATGCGGTCAAGGCGCGCGCGGTCGAACTGGGCGTGCGCTCAGCCGACTTCATCGAGGTCGTCAAGGGACTCGAGGTCGGCGAGACGGTGGCGGTGGAAGGCTCGACCTACCTGAGCGATGGTGCGAAGGTCCGCCGCGCGCAGGAGCAGGGCGCATGAATCTGCCGGAGTTGTCGATCCGCCGGCATGTGCTGGCGTACATGCTCAACGCGGTGCTGGTGCTGTTCGGCATCATCGGCTTTCGGGATCTGGGTGTGGACCGTTTTCCGAACGTGGACATCCCGGTCGTCACCATCACCACCATCCAGCCCGGTGCCAATCCCGCGGTGGTGGATGCCAGCATCACCAACATCATCGAGCGGCAGGTCAACAGTGTCCCGGGGATCGACAACATCCGGTCGAGCTCGACGCCGGGCGTGTCGGTGGTGGCCATCAACTTCGAGCTGGCAAAAGATGTCGACGTGGCCTTCAACGAAGTGCAGGCCAAGGTCAACCAGGTCCTGAACCAGTTGCCGGCGGACGCCGATCCGCCCATCGTGGCCAAGCTGGAGACGACCTCGCAGCCCATCCTCTGGCTGGCATTGCAGGGCGATCGCACCGAACAGCAGCTCAACGTCTACGCCAACAACGTGCTGCGCAAGCAGCTCGAAAATGTCAACGGCGTGGGCGAGGTCCGCATCGCCGGCTCGCGCGAGCGTACCGTGCGGGTCGAGGTGGAGCCGGCGCGTCTGGCGAGTTACGGCCTCACCGTGCAGGATCTCGTGCAGGCGTTCCAGCGCGAACACTTCCTGCTGCCGGGCGGATTCGTGGTGGGCGAGGGCACCGAGGCGCTGCTCAAGCTGGATCTGGAATATCACGATCCTGTGGCGCTGGGCGAAATGGTGGTGGGCTACGCCGAGGGGGCGCCCATCCGTCTGCACATGGTGGCGCAAGTGGTCGACGGCCTGGCCGACTTTCGGCAGTTGGCCCGCTACAACGGCGCGCCCACGGTGGGTCTGGGGATCGTCAAGATCGCGGGCAGCAACAGCGTGGCGATCATCGACGAGATCAAGCATCGCCTCGAGACCGAGATCAGTCCCCAGCTCCCGCCCGGCATGACCGTGTCGGTGGCGACCGATACCTCCACCTTCATCCTCGAAATGGTGCATGCCCTGCAGGAGCACCTCATCACCGGCACGCTGCTGGCGGCGGCCGTCGTGCTGCTGTTCCTGCGCAATTTCCGCTCCACCCTGATCATCGCGGCGGCCATCCCGGTGTCCCTGATGGGCGCCGTGGCGGTGATGTACTTCTTCGGTTACACCTTCAACGTCGTGACGCTGCTGGCGCTGCTGCTCCTGATCGGGGTGGTCGTGGACGACGCCATCGTGGTGCTGGAGAACATCTACCGCCATCGCGAGGAACTCGATCCCGATCCGGTGAGCGCCGCGATGAACGGTACTCAGGAGGTGATGTTCGCGGTGCTCGCCGCGACCTTGTCCCTGGTCTCCATCTTCGTCCCCGTGGTGTTCATGGGCGGGATCGTCGGACGCTTCTTCGAATCCTTTGCGGTCGTGGTGGTCTTCGGCGTGCTGGTGTCCTGGTTCGTGGCGCTCACCCTGACCCCCATGATGTGCTCGCGCTACCTCAAGGTCACGCACGAGCACGGGCGCGTGTTCAACGCCTTCGAGCGCATGTTCCGCCGCATGGAGTCCGGCTATCGCCGACTGTTGGGCGCGTCCCTCGCGGCGCCCTGGACGGTCCTGCTGCTGTCCGGCCTCGTGGTGCTGTCGAGCGGGTATTTCTTCACCCACGTGGGCGGGGAGTTCGTCCCGGAGGAAGATGTCGGGCAACTGTTCGTCCAGCTCAAGACACCGCTGGGCTCGAGCATCGAGTACACCGACAGCCGCCTCCGGGCGATGGAAGCGATACTGGGCGAGGAACCCGCGGTGGTCGGGTACTTCACGGCCATCGGTCTGGGGCAACAGGGGCAGGTCAATCAGGCGGTGGCCTTCGTCACCCTGAAGCCACGCGGCGAGCGCGACCTGTCGCAGCAGGAGTTGGGGGCGCGGCTGGCCGCCAAGGCAGCGGCGATCCCGGGCGTGCAGGCCTTCGTTTCCGAGGTGCCGGCGTTTGGCGGCGAGCGGGGCGAGCCGCTGCAACTCGTCCTGCGCGGCCGCAACCTGGCCGACGTCGCCCGCTATGCGGAACAGATTCGCGAGCGTCTGCTGGCCACCGCCGGCATGGGCAGCGTCGATCTCACCTTGCAGCTCGATCTGCCGCAGGTCGAGCTCGACATCGACCGGGCGCGCGCGGCAAGCCTTGGCCTGTCCACTCTCGAGGTGGCCCAGGCCGCCAACATTCTGGTCGGCGGCTTCGACGTGGCCCGCTACAACGACGATCCGGGTGACGGGGAGCGCTACGACCTGCGCTTGAAGGCGGGTGACGGCGCCTACGCGACGCCTGAAGACCTGCGGGAGATCTTCCTGCGCAGCCGCGCCGGTGAACTGGTGCGGCTGGATACCGTCGCTGCCGTCCGGCAGTCGCTGGGTCCCGCCGAGATCGGCCGTTTCGATCTCAACTATGCCGGTTTCTTCTTCATCAATCCGAC
>PKCW01000250.1 GCA_002862965.1 Pseudomonadota bacterium | reverse complement strand
GTGCGCGACCTGGCCCAGATGATCGCCGAGCGCACCGGCGCCAAGGTCGACTATCTGCCCAACCCGCGCAACGAGGCGGATGAGAACGACCTGTACGTGAAAAACGACCGCTTCCTCGCCCTGGGACTGGAGCCCATCACCCTGGGCGCGGGGCTGATGGAAGAGGTCACCGACATCGCCCGCAAGTACGCGCACCGCTGCGACCGGAGCAAGATCCCCTGCGTGTCGCTGTGGCGGGCAACCTCGCCGTCGGACGCAACCGGGGTGATCCCCTCCAGCGTCGCCAAGACGACCCAGAATGTCTGACACCGCCTTTTCATCACTCCAGAGTTTGCAGAGCGGCCAGTGGCGGCCGGTAAGTCGGGGCGTAGAAGCCCCTTCATGCCGGCTGCCGCTAGGCACAAGGAAATCGATTCCAGTGACCTTCATCACCGGCATTCATGGTCCATGAAGTGCAGACTCTGACCTTCGCCAACCGCCTGCGTGGCCTTTGGGGTGGGCAGGGGACGCTGCGCCAGCACCTCGCCCGGGCAGCCGCCGGCAGCACCGCTTTGGCGCTATCCTCCAAGCTGCTGATGCTGCTCACCAGCGTGGTGCTGGCGCGCTGGATGGGCGCCGCGGGCTATGGCGTCTATGCCACGGCTACGGCGCTCGCCCTGCTGCTGACGGTGCCCACCGGGTTGGGGTTGCCCACGCTGGTGATCCGCTTGCTCGCCAGCTATGGCGCACGCCAGCAATGGGGCCGGATGCGCGGTTTGCTGGTCCGCGGCAATCAGGCCGTGCTCGGCGCATCTCTCCTCATGGCCTGCCTCGCGGTGAGCATGATCTGGATATTCGCTGAGCGGTTCGGCGCCGACCAGTCCACCGCACTTTCCCTGGCGATGCTGCTGATCCCACTCACCGTGCTCGGGGCCATGCGCTCGGCGGCCCTGCGCGGATTGCATCACGTCGTTCTCGGACAATTGCCGGAGAGCCTGATCATGCCCGGACTGTTTCTGGCCCTGGTGGGCGGCGGCTGGTTCGTCCACGGTGGCGCTTCTGCCCTGTCGCCCGAATACGCGATCGGGGCGCGACTCGCAGCCGTTGCTGTGGCCTTTGGCGTTGGCGCCGTGTTGTTGCTCAAGCGCATTCCGCCGGCGGTGCGGCAGGCCAGGCCCGAGTATGAAATGCGCACCTGGGCGCGCGCCGCCTTGCCACTGCTGTTCATTGCCGGCATCAACATCGTTAATACCCAGATCGACATCCTCATGCTGGCCGCACTCCGCGGCAGCGAATCGGCCGGGGTCTATCAGGCTGCAGTGCGTGGCGCCGAGCTGGTGGCTTTCTCGCTTGTCATCGCGAACATGGCCATCCAGCCCAGCCTTGCGCGGCTTTACGCAACCGGGGACACAGCCCGCCTGCAACGCCTGGTCACCTGGAGTGCCCGCGGCGCCACGGCTGCGGCGCTGCCGCTCGCGGCCGTCATGATCCTCTGGAGCGGACCCATCATGGCGACGGTGTTCGGCGCCGACTTCGCCCGCGGCGCCATCGCGCTCGCCATTCTCTCCGCGGCGCAGCTGGTCAATGCCTTCACCGGCCCGGCCAATTCCCTGCTGGACATGACCGGGCACCAGGACGATACGCTGAAGGCCATGGTTGCCGGGGTGCTCGCCAACGTCATCTTGAACGCCTTGTTAATTCCCCGCTGGGACATCACCGGCGCGGCCATTGCGACAGGAACCAGCCTGATCCTGTGGAACGTGCTGCTTGTGGCGTTCGTTCAGTGGCGGCTAGGCATGGATGCAACGACATTCGGGAGGAAGCGAATTTCGATGGGAGAAGGTAAACATGAATCCTAGATCATTAAGTTTCCTGATCCTATTCCCCGTATTGATTACGCTCCCTATATTGGTCCTGGCTGCCTCCACAGCTCGTTTTGCAGCCTCGTTGCCGCTGGTTCCGGTTGGCTTGATCCTGGCCTGTAGCAGTGCACGCCTGGCCGCGATGGCATCGTCAAGTTCCCAGCGTATTTTAGCGATTACATTTTGGATCTTTGTCTATATTTTTCTTGCGGTAGCTCCTTTCCTTCAGATTGCCACGCAGCACTTTCCCTGGCCTGGAAACTACGACGATACGCTACTCGTAAAGTCCTGCTTTATCGTAATCGCTGGCCTGATCGCGTTTGAGTTTGGTCAGTACCTCATTCCGACACGGAAAGCGATTTTGGTCCCCAGGATTCTGAATCGCTCGATCAATAGCTCCATCATCCCCATCCTAGGGGTCATTGCGCTTGCCGCCAGTCCATATTTGCTGTCCCGTATTGGAGGGGTGGAGATGCTCTTCGCACCGAGGGGCATCAGAAGTCAAGTGCTCATGTCCGAGCTCGATATTCCCACAATGATGCTGTTAACCCATGGGCTCAGTACGCCGATCTATGTACTGTCAGTCGCTGCGTTGGTGGTATGGATTGCTCGGCACACCAGGGGGCAGCGAACGGCATGGCTATGGAAGGCGATGACGATCATGATGCTTGGCGCCACGTTGGTTCTCAACAATCCGATCAGCACTGCTCGTTTCAAAGTCGGAACCATACTTCTCAGCATCTTGTTCGTCTTGCCTTGGCGACGCTGGTCCTCTACAGCCGCTATCAGCGGCACCGTATTTGGGTTACTTATTCTCTTTCCATTTGCTGATTTGTTTCGTAACACTCTGGACATCAATCTGTCAGCGCGCCTTGCGCAAACCTCGCTCATTAGCGAGCTGACCGAGAATGGTGACTACGATGCGTTTCAGATGATCACGAATGCGGCAATGGTGTTAGAACAAAGCGGAACCGATTTTCAGCTCGGTAGGCAAATATCGGGCGCGCTGTTTTTCTGGGTGCCACGGGCAATCTGGCCGAACAAGCCCATCGCAACGGGTGTATGGATCGCAGAACGGCAGGGCTATGGGTTTACGAATCTGTCAGCGCCGCTATGGGTGGAATTATTCATTGATGGAGGGTGGCTTCTGCTTATGATCGGCTTCATGGGTTACGGCTATCTGGCACGTGTTGTCGATCGGTGGCATGCAATCAGCCATAAAAGCGGCCAAGCGCGGGTCGTTTCGATTCTCATACCCATATACGCGGGTTATCAATTCTTTCTGCTACGCGGCTCTTTGATGCCTGCATTGGCCTACTTAACGCCGATCGTGCTAGTGGCCCTCCTGTGTGGAGTACATGCCCCCCGCGGACGATTGAAGTTCAAAAACCACCAGGGTCGGGGAACAATGCCGCTTTCTTCGCCACGCTCGTCGGTGATGGGTCAATAGCAGTGGGCAGTGATAACAACACGGCGCATCGTGAGATGGCTTCGCAATGTTATGGCAATAGCCGTCCCTTCGTCGTCTACTGGAACAACATCCCCTCGCCCTACATGGTCGAGCGCTTCAATGCGCTGGCCGATCGCAACCCGTTCGAGTTCGAAGCCTGGTTCAACGACCGCATCGAATCTGATCGAAGCTGGGACGTGGATGAATCGGGCTGGCGTTTCCGTCACCGCTACCTGCCCACTACGCGACTGCTCGGCCGCACCCAGCACTGGCCACTGCCGGTGCTCGGCCGGCGGCGGCCGGATGTGCTGGTGAGTCTGTATGCCGAACCTTCATTTCTGTCCGGTTGGGCGCTCACCAAATTGCGCGGCGCCAAGACGGCATTTTGGTGCCAGGTAACCATGGATCGCTGGGTGCAGCGGAAAGCGTGGAAGAATGCGATCAAGCGGATAGTTTTTCCGCGGGTCGACGCTACCCTGGGGAGCGGTGAAGAGAGTCGTGCGTTTGCCATGAAGTTTGGTACGCCGGCCGACAAGGCGATGTGTCTGCCGCACTCAATCGACGTGGTTCACTACAGCGACGGCGCCGGCCGCACGCGGCCAGAACGCGGCGCGCTGCGCCGCGAACTCGGGCTGGAGGGTGCCACTTTCATCTATGTCGGCAGGCTGTGGTGGGGCAAGGGCATCAATTATCTGCTGGAGGCGTTCGAAGCCGTGCAGCGCCAGAGTGCCGCGCCGGTGAGCCTGCTGCTGGTGGGCGACGGTCCGGAGGAAGGTAAACTCAAGCAGGCCTGCGCCGAGCGCGGCATTCGCAACGTGGTGTTCGCGGGCTTCCAGCAGAAACCCGACCTGCCGCGCTACTACGCGCTGGCGGACGTGTTTGTCTTTCCCACATTGGGCGATCCCTATGGGTTGGTGGTGGACGAGGCCATGGCCTGCGGCCTGCCCATCATCTCCACGTCCGCTGCCGGCGAAATCCGCGACCGCATTGAGGAAGGGGTCAACGGCTACATCGTACCCCCCGAGGACAGCACCGCACTGGCCGGCGCCATGCGCACACTGACGGAGGACGCCGCCTTGCGCGAACGCATGGGCGCGGTTTCGGCGCAGAAGATCCAGGACCACACGCCGGAGCAATGGGCCGAGGATTTTGAACTAATCGTGCAATCTCTTATTGGGAGAGAGTAAATAAGTGTTCTTTCAAAAGTTCTGCGTGGCGATGATGTCCGACCCAGTAGATTGCATACCGAGGCGGGTAATTTTTGCGACCTTGATTCGCTTTATGGAATTCTTCCGGCCGCCTATAGTTGGACCCGGCATAAAATAACTGGCGTCTACAGCGTGCGGCCTTGGTGGGTATATTCGGCAATTCGAGAAGTTGAACTATTGGTACGCCCTACTGACCGAGTACTTGAAGTCGGTGCAGGCTATAGCACATTGTGGTTAGCGCAACATTGCCAAGCAGTTTGCTCCATTGAGGAGAACGAAGTTTGGTCTGGGGTTGTGTCAGATAAGGCACGCGACCTTGCATTAAAAAACACAACCATAATCGCTGGCGATTCACGGGAAATATTCGCAGATCAAGTTGCACGTAACCGCTGGGACATTATCGTTATAGATGGTCCGCGCGATCGCTTAAATATATTTAACGATTTGCTGCGTGAAGAAAACCAGCCAAGGATTGTGATATACGACGATACTGACAAATTGGAAAATCGCGCTGCTGTTGAAGAACAAACGCCGAAGTACAATCAACGAACCTATCGCGGATTCAAACCGCAGACATTGCACGTTTGCGAGACAACGATTTTTCAACGTGCAATGTGAAATGCACAACGTTATCCGACACAAAGCCAACCTATGGGCGCGAACCATCCTATCCATCTGTTTGCTGTGCCTAGCCCTAATCAGTTGTCGGGGAGGCATTGCGCCGAATCCAACGGGTTCGGTTTCGGGCGATCGCGAGACCGCCGCCTGCCCCGAGGCGCCGCGCGTCGCCGCCTGGACGGCCGAAGCGGGCGCGGACGAGAGCGTCTTTCTGACTGGAATTGATCTGACAGCGGATGCCGCCCTACGTCTGCAGCCCGCAAACGGTGCAACCTCGCGCCAGGTCCCTGCACGTTGGGCGGACGGCCGGTACCTGCTGGCGGTGCTGCCCGCGGATCTGGCTGATGGCCCATTGTTCGCAGCAGTCGGCCGGGAGGGCTGCTGGAGCGAGCCGTTCAGCCTCAATGCGCCGCAGCCTTGGTGGATCTATCCCGAGCAACCTGTGCCGGGTGGTTCTGTTCGCGTTTTTGGCCGTGGCCTGCAATGGGCATCGGGTCTGTATCTGGAAGCGGCCAAGGGTGCGGGCCGCCGCCTGGTGCCCACCGGTCGGTCGGCTTACTGGATCGAAACGCGGCTGCCAGCCGATTTGCCGCCCGGCGCCTACCGGCTTCGGGTGGACGCCAAGGGAATACCGCAGGGAGCCGGTGAGAATGTTGCATTGGATGTGGTTGCCCCGCCCCCGCCGGTACAGCGCACGGTTGAGGTGAACACGGCAATCGAGTTGGTTCAGGCAATTCGCGAACTGGACGGCTCGGGCGGCGAGATTCGCCTCAAGGCCGGACGCTACGCGCTTGACGACCGGCTGCGTATTCCAGCCGGCGTGACATTACGCGGCGCCGGCACGGCGCAAACAACGCTGAGCTTTGGTCGCAACGTCAAGCCCACGCCAGGACTAGTCAACCAAGGCACGTCTTATGAAAAGTCCGCCCCCATGGAAAGTCCGGTACCGGGGAAAACGGGTTTGCCGGCTGCCGCGGGCATTCTGATATTCGACTCGAACAATGCCATGGCCGATCTCACCATTGATGGCGGGGGTACATTGCAGCAGGGCATCGCGATTGCCGGGACTCGCGCAGCGCCGGTGGAGCACGTCGCCCTGACCGGAGTGCGGATCGAGAATTTGGGTCCCTTTGTCAGCACGCACGGGCAGACGGCCGCAGTCCTGGCGCGCCATGTGCGCGATCTGGAGGTGCGCGACAGCGTGCTCCTGGGCAATGGGCCGGCGCTATTCCTTGAAGATGTGGCGGGCAGCGCCTTCATCGGCAATGCCTTGGGTGGGGACGGCGAAGGCGTCATCACTGGCCGCGAGGGCGGGCTGCGTCGCAGCCGCATCGAGAACAACCACCTGCTCAGCAAGAAAGACGGTGCACCCCAGGCGGTGCGCGCCATCTGGCTGTCCACGCTGTTCGGCTCAACTTATGAAAACTACATCGCGGGGAATACGGGAGCGGACTTTCATCCCCCGC
Organism: Pseudomonadota bacterium; assembly: GCA_002862965.1. Lineage (GTDB taxonomy): Bacteria > Pseudomonadota > Gammaproteobacteria > UBA5335 > UBA5335 > Macondimonas. The sequence continues at coordinate 6,651 of PKCW01000250.1, read as the reverse complement.
CCGGCACCGAACAGAATCGCGGCGAAGCAATTCTCCTGGAGACCGCGCTCAGTCACCCGTATTTGGGTCACCTGGCTGCGGTTGGGAAAGATTCGCTGACCTTGCCCGCGGACGGGCCAGACTGGCGTTTGCTCGATTCCGGCGACTCGCTTCGCGGCACACGGCTCGAAAGCTATTTCGCCGTGGTATTGGACGGACGGGGCCAAGGGCAGGCGCGGCGCGTCGTGGCGCGGGATGGCCGAACCTTGCGTCTGGAGCGGCCTTGGCGCCTGGCGCCGGACATCGGATCAACCGTGCTGCTCACGGAGTTGTTCTATCGCAACCTGATTGTCGGCAACGAGATTCGCGATGCCATGACTGGCGTCCAGCTTTGGATCAACGGTGTCGAAAACGTGATTGCCGACAACCGGCTCACCGATTTCAGCCGCGAGGGCATCTTGTTACACAGCGCCGCCAGCGGCGGGCTGCAGAGCCAGCCCCCGTTCTGGCCGATTGTCGGAAACAATCGGGCGGGTTTTAATCGCGGGATCGGGGTCATTTACTTCAATACAGTAACTGGCAACACCGTGCGCAATGCCGCCGTCGGCATCAATATCTCGGCCGATATTTTCCAAGCCACCCGCGGGGCGATCGAATGGCCAACGTCCATGGGCAACCTGGTGCGGCGCAATGCCGTGGAACGGCCGCGGAATCCGGGCGTGTGGACTGGAATCCGCAGTCGCAGCCGCGTTCCCTTCGATAAATCGCCGGGCTTTTTGCTAGTCGGAAACCTCATCGAGCACAATAGGTTTCAGGATGCTCGAGAACCATTTGGCGCCGATGACCGGGCCGCCGCCATTGCGATACGCCGCAATGACATCTCGCCGACGCCCGATGCGCAGGGCCTTCGCCTCGTTGAACCTCTCCATGCCAGGGGGTGGTTAATGGATACCGAACATTGAGCTGGAAACCCGGCTTCTGGAGGTCTGAAAGGCTCGACCTCGAATGAGCTGCATGCCAATCAATAAGCTCGAAAATTCTTTCTGCGGAAATCGTATGAGCGATGAAGAAAGAATATGGAAAACTCATAACCATATCAGGTTAAGCTGAAAGTCTTCTATTTTGTACAAGCGCTTGAATATGAAAATATAAGTTCCAAGCCAAAAATCGTGGTTTTGCTATCCCTAGATTAGGAATTAAATCAATGAACATGAGCAGGTTTCGCCAAAATGCCGTTGTGCCTGGACACCCATTTCTCACTCTCGCCCGATGGACATCATGGTCGATCCATTGCGCACTGCAACGTGAGGCCGTAGCGGATTTCCAAACAATTCCACAGAAGATGACATTGATCCCTAAGATCCGAAATTTCGGATCAACTTCGATTTTCATCAAGCGTGACTACTATGAGCCGGAATTGCTGGCGTGCAAGGACTTCATTCTGCCTGGGGGTCTCGTTATAGATGTCGGCGCCAGTTTTGGAATCTATACTCTCTTCTTTGCCAATTTTGTAGGACCTGAGGGACACGTCTTGTCATTCGAACCGGGAGCCTTGTCGTTTTCAATGCTGAAAAAAAATATAAGTAATAGTGGCCTCGAAAATGTGGATATTCATAACGTTGCATTAAGCGATGAGGAAGGCGATAGGAAGCTTTTCTATATTGCCAATTCTCCTGTCAACTTTAGTCTAGGGGGAACGGCCGAGATGGCTGGTGAGGTCGTCAAGACCGCCACGCTAGATTCCTTGATGCGGGATAGAGACGAGAGAAAACTGTGTTTTATAAAGATGGATGTCGAAGGATACGAGAAGTTTGTCATAGATGGTTCGGCGAGAACGATATCCTCAGCGAGACCAGTAATTATGTTTGAGGTATCAAATTCGGCTGTCGCCAGGGCTGGCCTTTCTGAATTGGAGCCGTTTGAACTCTTGCAGAATCTAAATTATAGATTCTTTGCCATGAAAGATCGATTCTTTGCGGTGCAGCCACCGATGCAAGGAAACATATTTGCGGTCCCGGCAGAGCGGGTATGCAATTTTCATGTCTTGCGTCAGAATTGAGCATACCCATGGTGGCGCGCAAGTACATATATCTCAGTACACCATACCGGGAGAACTCCATCATATCGATTGCCCGAGAGGCGGTAAGAAATGATGCAATGTTATTTTTTACAACTCTGTATTTCGCGCGCTGGCAGTCGGTGGCTCGGCATATTCCACTAATTGGGCGCAAGCTCGCCGATGAACTTGCACGCCGCGCCTTTCCCGGTATCCCGGCCGATCGCGTAGTCAGTGTGTCCGCGGTTCCTGAACTGCTGCATATCGGCGCACGCCGGTTGCTTGGCCATCACAACCCCGCCTTGGCCGCAGATTTGATGTACCGAGTCAAGGCAAAATTCGATGATGCCGTCGCACGGCGTGTAAGTAGGTCTGCTCCGGATGTGCTGGTGGGTATGTATGCCGCAAGCTTGGAAAGCTTCGAGGCCGTGCATCGGAATGGCGGCTTGGCAGTACTGAACTTCGTCAACAGCCATCCGGCCGAACACAACCATTATCTCATTGAGTTGGCTGGCCTACGGACACCACACCACGAACTGATTCCGGACTGGGTCTCCCGGCGAGTGGAGTCGGAATTGGAACTGGCCGATCTGGTGTTGGTGCCGTCGCGCTTCGTGGCTGGGCAGCTTACGGCACATGGCGTGCCAGCAGAAAAGCTCGCGACGCTGCCTTATGGCGTGAATCTGTCGGCATTCTTTCCCCGCAAGGAGTATTCGCAGGAAAAGGGTCGGTTGGAGTGCCTGTATGTCGGCCAGATTTCACATCGCAAGGGCATCCCGGTGCTGCTGGACGCGGCGCGGCGATGCCGCGACTTGCCTGTGCATTTTCGGCTAATCGGACCGATCGTCAGTGGCGATGTGCTGGTTGGTTTGCCAGAAAATGCGACCTATGAAGGGCCGAGTTTGCCCAGTGGCGTGGCCGACGTAATGCGACAGGCGGACTTGTTCGTGCTTCCCACGCTTGAGGACTCCTTTGCGCTGGTTTTGTTCGAGGCCATGGCCACTGCGCTGCCGGTAGTGACCACGACCAATGCGGGTGCCAGCGAGCTGATTGAAGACGGTCAGGACGGCTTGATCGTCGCGCCAGGGGATGCGGCAGCTCTGGCTGAGGCTATCCGCCGCTTAGTCGAACAGCCAGATCTACGCGCGCAGTTGGGAGATGCCGCACGTATCAAGGTACAAGCCGCGCATTCCTGGGAATCCTATGGCGAATCGGTGCTCAGTACGATCCAGAGTCGGCTGGCCGGCAGAACCACCGATACCGTCGACCAAGGTACTGCGCGATAAATGAGCAAAGAGAGCGATTCGAAAGTGCAGACGACTGGCGGACGCCTCGAAAAACCTCGAGTTGCCTGGCTCGGTAAAATTATGACGTCTTGAGCAGACCATATCCTTGACTCCACCAAGAGATTTTATTTTCGCATTTCTGACTCACGACATTAGCATTAAGTCTAATTTCTTTATTCGGGTTCACCTCAATGCGGAGGAATTGTGAATGACGACCAATACAGGTGGGGATGACTTCGGCTATAGCTATGCAGATTACGAAAAGCATCCGGATCCCGACCATCGGCCGATGTATCTCACCAAGGTCTTGCAGCTGTTGCATGAGGTGCCTGCAGGGTCCTCGGTGCTCGACGCAGGATGCGGCGGCGGCTTGTTCAGCGTCGGAATAAAGGAGGCTGGCTACGAAGTCTTTGGAATCGACCTGTCAAAGTCGGGGATCAAGGCGGCCCAGGCGAGGGAAATCGGCGAGTTCAGGGTCGCCTCGGTCTATGAGAATTTGGCCGATCCCTTCGGAAAGACCTGCTTCGATGCGATCATCGCGATTGAAGTGATCGAGCATCTCTACAGCCCGGCTAGGTTTGCTGAGATGATCTTCGAATCGCTGAAGCCGGGAGGCGTGGTGGTCGTATCGACGCCTTATTGGGGCTATTTCAAGAACGTCGTTCTGGCAGTAACGGACCGGATCGACAGATCCCTGACCGTTTTGTGGGAAGGTGGTCACATTAAGCATTTCTCGCGCCGAACACTTTCGGAGCTCATGCGCAACGCCGGGTTTGAAGTGGTTGGCTTTTTCGGATGCGGAGAAGGCTGGCGGGGCTACGTGCCCGGATTGTGGAACGGTATGCTGATGTCGTTTCGCAAACCTCTATGACACAGACTACCTTGCCCTCTCCGCCGCGCCCGTTCCGGGCGCGGCGGAGAGGGCATCTTGTAGCTGGGCAAGATATGAGCACCTCGGGCGAAGTGCCCCATCAAGGTACAAGCCGCGCATTCTCGGACTCCTATGGCCAATCGGTGCTCAGTGCGATCCAGAGTCGCCAATCCGGCGAAACCACTGGTACCGTCGACCAAAGTGCTGCGCGATAAATGGGCAAAGGGAACGATTCGAAGGTGCTACAGACTGGCTTCAGATCACGCGGAGAAATTCTTGAATAAGATGCCACCTTCTATCGTGATGGTGGGCGCCTTTCCGCCACCGGTACACGGCATGGCGGCGGTCAACGCAGCAGTGCGCGATGCATTTCAGCAAGCGGGCGTGACGGCCACGGTGATCGATCTCGCAGCACCCAGTCTTGATCGATCCATCACGGCGCGGCTCGGCCGGCTGCCGCGCGTGCTGCGCGGCCTGGGACGACTGGGGAGGCAGAATGCGCTGCGCGGTGGAACCCTTTACATGAGTGTTTCGGGCGGGCTCGGGCAGGTTTACGAGCTGGCCTTCCTCCTGCTTGCCCGGCTGCGTGGCATGCGGGTGTTTCTGCATCATCACAGCTTTGCCTATCTCGACAGGCCTGGCTTGTTGACACGGGCATTGGTTCGAGCAGCGGGCGCCGATGCCGTTCACATCGCCTTATCACCCGGGATGGCTGATCGTTTGCAGCTTGCTTATGGAGCGGTCCGGGTCATGCCCGTGTCCAACGCGGTCTTTTTCGTTGCGCCTGGTAAGGCTTCAGTGGTGCGAAATCGATTGGCCACCATTGGCTTTCTGAGCAATATCGCGGATGAAAAAGGCATCTTCGACTTTCTCGATTTGATGGCCGCAGCGGGCTCGGCTGGCTTGCCCGTGCACGCCAAGCTGGCCGGGCCGTTTCAGGACGCCGATACCGAACAAGCGGTGCGTGCGCAGTTGGAGTCGCTGCCGCAAGTGGAATATGTCGGTCCGCAATACGGGGCGGCTAAGGAAGCCTTTTACGCAGCCATCGATGGCTTGGCCTTTCCGAGTCGCTATGTCAACGAAGCCGAGCCGTTGACGGTTCACGAAGCCATGTCGCTTGGCATTCCGGTGATCGCCTACGGACGCGGCTGCATTCCGGAGATCGTGGGTGCTGACTGCGGGCTGGTGATCGATCCGGCTGCGCCCTTCGTCCCGGCAGCACTGGCGAAGCTCGAAAGCTGGCTGGCGGATTCGGCGGCGTTTCAGGCCGCCTCGCAGGCGGCGGCCGCATGCTTCGCTAAAACTTATGACGAAAACACGGCGCGCTGGCGGGCACTGCTGGAAGACATTGTCGGAGCGCATTCTGATGGTGAGCGGTGTCAGGGGGTAGAGTCGTGATTGCTGATCTGACCGCCAAGGCCCGCAGGCTCGCGGGCATCCTGGTCGTGCCCGCCTGGCGCACCGCGCTGCGCCGGCATCGGGTGGCGGCGAGCGACGGAGAGGCTGCTTTCACTAATTCAGTATGAAATAGGCACCGGGACAGATGACACGCCATGAATTGGACGGCCCCAGGGATGAACGCGATTTGCTGTAAGAGGCGTCATTGAATGACAACGAGTCGCGTAAGGTTGGATCAATTCGACCCCGAGGAGGGCTTCAACCGTGGCCGGCCACTCTGGTTCGAGGCCATATGGTATCTGCTCAAGTGTGTGTTCTTCCTGTCGCCACTGCCATGGCCATCATCGTTGAAGGTTGCCTTGCTCCGACTTTTTGGCGCGCAAGTAGGTAACGGCTGTGTCATCAAGCCACGGGTCAATATCCACCTTCCCTGGCGACTTCAGATGGGCGACCACGTCTGGCTCGGCGAGGAGGTTTTCATTCTCAACCTGGCCGAGGTTGTGATCGGCTCCCACACATGCATCTCGCAGCGGGCCTTCATTTGTACTGGTAATCACGATTTCAAGATTGATCGAATGCCTTACCGCAACCGGCCGATCAATCTTGGCTCTGGATGTTGGATTGGCGCACAGTGCTTCGTCGGGCCTGGCGTTACGGTGGGGACGGACACTATTGTTGCCGCGGGTTCGGTAGTGACGCACGATCTTCCCGATGGCTACATCTGTCGTGGCAATCCCTGCGAATCAGTGAAGCTTCGTTGGCCCGAGGCTGGCAGTGGTGAAGTGGGAAATGGCGGCTGAAGTAGCCCTCGCTAAATTTCTCGTCCACGCGCCATACCCCACCGACCGGCTAGCTTGCGCGGGCAAACGCTGGGCGCGCCGGCACTACTCATGCTGGATGTGCAGGGCTTCGAGTTGCCGGCGTTGGCCGGTTGCGAGGGCGTGTTGGAGCGCTTCGACTGGGTGTATGTGGAGTGCTCGTTCATGGAGCTGTATGCGGGGCAGGCTTTTGCCGACGCCGTGATCGCCTGGCTGCGCGAGTGCGGGCTTCGGCTGGCGGGG
>PKCW01000242.1 GCA_002862965.1 Pseudomonadota bacterium | reverse complement strand
GTGATCAGCAGCGCGAAGATCGCGAGTCGGGCGTTGAGATAGAACATCAGCGCCATGAAACCCACCACCTTCAGGCTATCGCGGATCATGACGGTCACGGCCTGGGTTGCCGCGTTGGCCACCTGATCGACGTTGAAGGTCAGGCTCGACAGGAGCTGTCCCGACGCGTTGCGGTCATAGAAGGCGGTCGGCAGCCGCAGGAAGTGATCGAACAGCTCGGTGCGGATCGTCTTGATCACCCGTTGGCCGACATCGGCCATGTAGTAATCCGATAGGAAGGCTGCCGCTCCCCGCAGCAGGAACAGCCCCAGCACCAGCGGCGGCATCCAGCGGATGATGCCGGGATCGCGCTCCACGAAACTGCCGTCGAGCAAGGGCTTCATGAGCCAGGCAAAAGCGGTTTCGGACAGCGCGAACAGCACCATGCCGGCCACCGCCGCCAGAAACATCGGCCAATGGGCGAGACTGTAGCGCAGCAGTCGCCGATAGACCGTCAGCGGTGGCAGCGTCGCGGCGGCCGCGGTCATGATCCATCCGCCGGCTGCACCGTCTCGATCACCACATCGCGCACGCCCATCTGGGCCAGCACGTCGAAGACGGTCACCACGGCCTGGTGGCTGGCGCGGCCATCGGCACGCACGGCGACGCGCCGGTTGCGATCCGGCCCGAGCGCCTGCTCGAGCGCGCGGCGCAGGGTTTCCGGCTTGGCATTGACCACGGCCTGATCGCCGAGGAAATAACGCCCGGTGCGGTCGATCGCCACCGTGACCCCGGGATCAGTGGTCGTCTCAGGCGCCGGCGAGGCTTGCGGCAATTCGAGGCGCAATCCGGACTGCCGGGCGAACGTGGTCGTCACCATAAGGAAGATGACGATGACGAAGAGCACGTCGATCAGCGAAATCAGATTGATTTCGGGCTCGTCGTCCCGAGGCTTGCTCAACCTCATGAAGCCACCGCCGGCGCTGCCTTTGGCGCCCGGCGCCGCACCGGCGCGGGACCGGTCGGCATCTGAGCGCCGTACAAGGTGTTGATCAGCGTGATGGTGGCCACTTCCATCTCCACCACGATCTCGGCCACCCGCCCGCGCAGGTAGCGGTGCATCGCCAGCGCCGGGATGGCGACGATCAACCCGGCGGCGGTCGTGATCAGCGCCTCGGCGATGCCGTGCGCCAGATCGGCCGGATTGCCGACACCGGCCGAGGTCAGGGCCGCGAACATGCGGATCATGCCGAACACCGTGCCGAGCAGACCCAGCAGCGGCGAGATGCTGGCGATCGTGCCCAACGTGTTGAGATAGCGCTCGAGTTCATGGACCTCATGACGGCCGGCGTCCTCGATGCTTTCCTTCACCGCCGCCCGGTCCAGATGGCGGCTGGCCAAGCCGGCCGCAAGGACCTTCCCCAGCGGAGAATGCCGACGCAGACGGATCAGCGCCTCGTCGGTGAGCTGATGGTTCGTGATCCATTGCTGCACCTGCGGCAGCAACTCCGGCGGCACGATGCGCGTGCGCCGCAGGCTCCACAAGCGTTCCGCGACGATGGCCACCGCGCCCAGAGAGCACAGCAGGATAGGAATCATCACCCACCCGCCGGCCCGCACCAATTCCCACATGCCCACACTCCACAGCAGACGGCGCCGCTCGGCCGCATTCTACTTGATCGGCTGACGATGCTTCATTCCTTAACCGCACAGGCGGCCGGTGCATGCCAATAGCGGGATTGCCGACACCGCAGCGCCTGCACGCGCGGCGGCTTCTCGCGATCGAAAAGCACCCGGACGGCGCCCTGCTCGCCGCTGACGATCGCCGTGCTGTCCTGCCGGGCCAGGCGTCGGCGCACGGCAACGGCCGGAAAACCCCAGCGATTGCCATAGCCGGCAGGGACCAGCGCCCAGCGGGGCGCCACCGCCGCGAGAAAGGCGGGCGACGACGCGCCGGCGCTGCCATGATGCCCCACAACCAGCACATCGGCCTGCACGTCGGCGTCCCGTTCCAGCAAGGCCGCCTCGCCGGATTGCTCGAGATCGCCGACGATCAACAGACGGCCGCCCGGCGCCACGACCCGCAGCACGCACGAACCGTCGTTGTCGGGCCCTTGGTAACCCGCCTCCGGATGCAGGATTTCGAAGCGCACCCCGTCCCAATCCCAAGTCATGCCGGCCCGGCAGGCGCGCGTCCCCGGGTATGGCGAGGGTCCACCGCCCAGCCAGTCCGCCACCGGCATCGCGCGGCGCAATCGCTCGGCGCCGCCGCTGTGATCGCTGTCGGGATGGCTGATGATCACCCGGTCCAGCCGCTCGAGGCCTTGCCCGCGCAGATAGGGCGCGATCACCCATTCGACGGCGTCGGACGCGCCCATGCGCGGGCCGGTGTCATACAGGAGGACGTGGCGTGCGGTGCGCAGGACGATGGCCTCGCCCTGCCCCACATCCAGCATCACCGCCTCGAGCGCGCCGTGCTCAGGCCGCCAACCCGGCCGCAGCAGGACCCCCAGCACCAGCAGCAACCCGACCCCGCGCCCTGGGAACCCGCGGGGCGCCAGCAGCCACACGGTGCCGGCCAGCATCACGCCCGCGCCGAGGACGCCCGGCATCGGCAGGCTCCCTGCCGATGCCGGCCACGCCGCGATCAGCGACCAGGGCGTCCACAGCCCCGACAGTAGCCCCGCAGCAAGGCCCAGCACCGGCGCGCCGAGCGCGGGATGGATGACCGCCAGCATGGTCCCCGCCAGGATCAGCGGCAGCAGCGCGATACTGAACAGCGGGACCAGGATCAGATTGACGGCCGGCGCCACCCAGGACAGGCGCCCGAAGGCGAGCAGCAGCACCGGCGCCAACCCGAGCGCCACCACCCACTGACCGTGCCACAGCAACTGCGCTGGGCGCAGCCGGCCGAGTCGGCCGCCGAATCCCGCATAGAGGCAGGCCACGGCGCCAAAGGACAGCCAGGTGCCGGGCGCCAGCGCCGCTCGCGGATCGATGATGAGCACCAGTGCCAGGGCGCCCAGCAGCAGCCGGGACGCGGACCGCTCGCGGCGCCACCAGACGGCGCCGGTAAAGACGGCCAGCATGATGAGCGCGCGCTGGGTCGGCACGGTCAACCCAGCCAGCAGCCCGTAAGCAGACGCGGCACCGAACAAGGCCAGCGCCGCGGCCCGCGGCGCCGCGAGCCGCAGCGCGAGCACCGGCAGGCGCGGCCACAGCCAGCGCGTCAGGCCATAGACCGGCGCGGCCGCCATGAGGATGTGCTGGCCCGAGACCACTGCCAGATGCGCGGTGCCCGTGTCGCGAAAGACGGTCCATTGCGCGGGGGTGATCGCGCCCTGATCGCCGAGCGCCAAGGCCCGCACCAGCCCGGCCTGGGGATGCCCGGCCAAGGCCTGATCGATCCGCTGCGCCAGATGCGTGCGCACCCGGGCCAGCCCCAGCGGCGCCGGCGCCAGACGCGCGTTGGCCGCGTCATCGCGCACGGTTCCTGTAGCGACGATGCCTTGCTGAAACAGCCAGGTCTCGTAGTCGAACGTACCCGGGTTGCGCAGGCCGTGCGGCGCACGCAGACGCAGCCGGAGCCGCCAGGTTTCACCCGGCTGATAGACGCGGCCCGCGCCGTAGTCTGCCAAGCGCAGCCGGACCCCGGGCGACAATCCGGCTCCCGCTGGCGCCTCGACCACGTCGGCCAACAGGCGCTGCCCGCCTTCGCGCGACTGGGGGAAATCGGCAATGCGCACCACCAGCGTCGCCATCTCGCCGCGCGGCGGCAAAGCCGGACGCTGCGCCAGCAGCAGGGCGCCCGACATCGCGGCCCACCACAGCCCGCCCAGCGTCGCCGCCAGCAACAGCCCTCGGCGCACATGGGCCCGGCGCGCCACGACGCACACGCCGGCCGGGATCGAGCCCAGGGCAAGGCAGACGGGAACCGAAGGCAGGCTCGGGCTGAGCTGGAGCGCCAGCAGCCCGGCGACATAGGCGGCCAGGAGCCGCCCGCTCAAGGGGCCGCGCCCTCAGTCGGGCTGCAGCCGTCCGCCTTCCAGGCGCAGCACGCGGTCCATGCGCCGCGCCAGATCGATGTCGTGGGTGACGATGAGGAAGCTGGTGCCGAGCTGACGATTGAGCATCTGCATGAGGTCATACATGTGGCCGGCCGTGCGGGGATCGAGATTCCCCGTCGGTTCATCGGCCAGAACGCAGGGCGGTTCAGTCACCAGCGCCCGCGCCAGCGCGGCCCGCTGGCGTTCGCCGCCCGAAAGCTGCGCGGGCCGATGGTCGAGCCGCGCCCCCAGCCCCACGCGCTCGAGCAGGTCGCGGGCGCGGCGGGCGGCATCCGCGGCGGCCATGCGGCGCAGCAACAACGGCATGGCCACGTTCTCCAGGGCGCTGAACTCGGGCATCAGGTGATGGAACTGGTAGACGAAGCCCATCGCGCGGTTGCGCAGTCGGCCGCGGGCGGCATTACCCAGCCGGTGCATCGATTCGCCGAGCACCTCGACCTCGCCCGCGACGGGCTGCTCGAGCCCCCCCAGCAGATGCAGCAGGGTGCTCTTGCCCGAGCCGGAGGCGCCCACGATCGCCACCTGTTCACCCGCGCACAGCGTCAAGTCCACGCCGCCGAGCACCGGCACCTCGCTCTGACCCTGGCGAAAGCGCTGCACCAGGCCCCGGCAGGTCAGGACGACCTTGCGCTCACTCATAGCGCAGCGCCTCGGCCGGCTCGGTACGCGCCGCGCGCCAGGCGGGATACAGCGTGGAGAGCAGGGACAACGCGAAGGCCAGCACGGCGATCTGCACGATGTCGGCGATCTCCACGCGCGAGGGCAACTCGCTGATGTAGTACACATCCGCCGGCAGGAACTGGAACCCCACCGCCCGCTCGATGAGCGGCACGAGCGTTTCGACATTGACCGCCACCAGGGTCCCGACCGCAACGCCGGCCAGGGTTCCCACGACGCCGATCAGCACACCCTGGACGATGAACACGCCCATGATGCTGGCCGGCGACGCGCCGAGGGTGCGCAGGATGGCGATGTCGCCCTGCTTGTCGGTCACCACCATCACCAGGGTCGAGACGATGTTGAAAGCCGCAACGCCGACGATCATGGCCAGGATGATGAACATCACGGTCTTTTCGGTGCGAATGGCGCGGAAGAAATTGGCGTGGCGGCGCGTCCAGTCGGTCGCGAAATAGCCCGGATCCAACGTCTGCACCAGATCCCGACTCACTTGTGGCGCCCGATAGAGATCGTCCAGTTTGAGCCGCACGCCGCTCACCGCTTCGCCCAGATCCATCAGCCGCGCCGCATCCCGGAGATGCACGAAGGCCTGGGTGCGGTCGTATTCGTACATCCCCACCTCGAACACCCCCACCACCCGGAAGCGACGCAGCCGCGGGATGAGCCCGGCCGGCGTCAGGTTGGCCTGCGGAACCATGAGATCGACTGCGTCGCCGAGTCCCACCCCCAGCGCTTCGGCGAGCGCCTTGCCCAGCACCACGCCATAGCCGCCGTCGGTGAGGTCTTCCAGGCGCCCCGCCACCATGCGCCGCCCGACGTCCGACACCTGCCCCTCGCGCTCGGGCAACACCCCGTAGAGCATGCCGCCCGTCAGGATGCGGCCATGCCGGAAGATCGCCTCGCCCTCGATATAGGGCGCGGTGCCGATCACATGCGGGTGAGTCGCTGCCTGCTCGGCGAGCCGGGGCCAGTCTTCCACGCGCACATCGAAATTGCTCACCGTCGCATGCGCCGTCATGCCCAGGATGCGCTGACGCAGTTCCTGCTCGAAGCCGTTCATGACGGACAAGACCACGATCAGCGCGGCAACGCCGAGCGCGACTCCCAGCATCGAGATGAGCGAGATGAAGGAAATGAAATGGTTGCGCCGGCGGGAACGGCTATAGCGCAGACCGATGAAGAGTTCGAAGGGGCGAAACATAGCGGCGCATTAGAGCACACTTCAGGTCTGCCGCGCAGGCCGGCGGACCGCCCGGAACGGCCCCCGTTCAGGCATGGCGGGCGAAGCGGAACAGGCCCGGCAAGGCCAGCACCGTCAGTATGGCCCCCGCCAGAAACGTCGCCGGGGCGCCGAACAGGCTCCACAGCGCGCCGGCCAGGGCGCTGGCGAGAAAGGTCGCGCCGCCCGTCGCCAGGTGAAAGAGGCCAAACGCCGTGCCGCGCAGATCCATCGGCGCCGCATCGGCGATCAGGGTCGCGAGCAGGCCCTGCGTCAAGCCCATGTGCAAGCCCCACAGCGCGGCGCCGCCCATCAGCATGGCCGGGCTCGTCGCCCCCGCCAGCACCAGGTCGGCCGCTATCAGGACCAGCAGCCCTGCCGCCATGAGGCGCGGGCGTGACCGGCGATCGGCGAGCAGGCCGGCCGGATACGCCGACGCGGCATAGGCGAGATTCATCACCACCATGACCAGCGGCGCCCGGCTCATCGGCAGTCCCAGATTCTCGGCGCGCAGCACCAGGAAGGCCTCGCTGAAGCGCGCCAGCGTGAGCAGACCGGCCAGACCCAGCACGGTCCAGTACAGTCGCGGCAGCCGGCGCAGGGCGGCCCGTCGCAGCGGCCATGGCGCCGGGGGTTCCTGCGCCGCCGGCCCGCGTTCGGGTTCGGGTTCGCGCACCAGCAACACGAGCACCAGCACGGCCAGCACCGCCGGCACGACGGCAAACGAGAGCACGGTGCGGACGTCGCCTGCGAACCACGCCATCAGCAGCAGCGCCAGAACCGGCCCTGCGATCGCGCCCACGGTATCCAGCGCCTGACGCAGGCCGTAGGCCGCGCCGCGCACGGCAGGCGGGGTCAGATCGGCGACCAGCGCGTCGCGCGGGGCGCCGCGAATGCCCTTGCCCACCCGGTCGAGAAACCGCGCAACCAGCACGGTCGTGGCGCTGTTGGCAAGTGGAAACAGCGGCTTGACTGCGGCCGCCAGCCCGTAACCGAGCACGGTGAGCCCCTTGCGGCGGCGCAGGCGGTCGCTCAGCACACCCGAGAACACCTTCGCCACCGCCGCCGTCGCCTCGGCGATCCCCTCGATCACGCCCACGAGGGCCACCGAGGTGCCCAAGGTCACCACCAGAAAGACCGGCAGCAGGCTGTGGATCAGCTCCGAGGAAGTGTCCATCAGCAGGCTGACGCCACCCAGGGCCCAGATCGCAGCCGGAATGCGGGGACGCGGGGACATGGTCGGACTCCTTGCGCTATGGACCGCGTGGGTCGGCTTTTACTAAGCGGGGAAATCCGCTAGACTGCGTAGCCCCGCGGAGAGGTGCCAGAGCGGTTGAACGGGGCGGTCTCGAAAACCGTTGATCCCGCGAGGGATCCGAGGGTTCGAATCCCTCCTTCTCCGCCATTCTTCTCGCCGCCAGCCCGAGTTCTTCCCGCCGATTCGCCCGCACACAGACGCGGGTGATCATCCATCACGGCGCGACGAACCCGTTATCGGCAAATGATATCGATGCCAAGCTTCGAGCACATCCTAACTTCCTGGAGTGCCCGTGCCCGTGCTGCCCGCGAATCCCTGGGATGGCCTGTCGCCGGACTAGCCGCTCGTGCTGCCGTCCGGTCGTCTCGCCGTCGAGAGCTACAACGAGTGCGAGAACGCGCGGGCAAACCCACGCGTAGAGCGGCTCATCCACACCAACCTGATGCCGGAGCCCCTCTTCGGCCCCTTCGATGCCCCGGTCGTCGTTCTGTTGCTGAATCCCGGCGTCAGCGAGCAGGACGCCCAAGCCCATGCCGATCCCGCCCCTGCGCACACGCCTGCTGGCGAATCTGCGGCGCGACACACGGGAAGAATGGCGCCAGCCCCATGTGCATCTCGCCGCTGACCTCGCGTATCCCGGCGCCGCTTGGTGGCGCAGCGTAGTGGGACATCTCACGCGCGAGGTCGTCGACGGCGTCCCACTCACCCCGAAAAGGATCGCCGCACGCCTGCTCGCGGTACAGTTTTTCCCCTACCACTCCAGGGAATTCCACCACGGCTTGCTCCGGTTGCCCTCCCAGGACTTCGGCTTTGCACTGGTCCGCCTAGCGATCGCCCGTGATGCGTTGGTGATCGTGGCGCGAGGCGCAAAGGAATGGCAAGGCGCCGTGCCGGAGTTGGCGCGTCATCCCTCGGTCGCGCATCTGAATGCCCCGGTCAATCGAGCGCTCACGCCGGGAAACGTGGGCGAACCGGCGTACCACCAACGGCCTGAGCAACTGGGCGCATGACCGACGGTGTCATGTGAGGGCCGGGGCGAACGTCCCCGACCCCGCGCGGGCCTACTCCCAGTCGAACCGCGGCAGATTGACCAGCGCGCGCCGCAGCGCGTTCTGCCACTCTTCCTTCACCGCCGCATAGAACGGCGTATCGAGGTCGAAGGTCTGTTGCCGGAACACCTGCAGGTCGCCGGTCCGGTACAGCAGCAGTTCCACCGGCGGGCCGACCGAAATGTTGCTGCGCATGGTCGAATCGATCGAGACCAGCGCGGCCCGCGCCGCGTCTTCCAGCGACATGGCGCGGTGGATGTTGCGATCGAGAATGGGTTTGCCGTATTTGATCTCGCCGATCTGCAGGAACGGCATCTGTTCCGAACACCCGATGAAATTGCCTTCGGGGTAAACGAGAAAGATGTCCGGGCGTCCCTTGCCGACCTGCCCGCCGACGATGAAGGTGGAGGTGGTATCGACCAGGCCGCCCGCAGCAGCGCCGCCGGCGGCCTGGATGTGCCGGCTGACCCGACCGACATAGCCCGCGATTTCGTCCATGTTCTTGAAGGTCAGCAGGCTTTCCGACGCCTGAGGATCCTCGGCCTGGCGCTTGAGCGCGGTGACGACCTGCTGGGTGGTCGCCAGATTGCCGGCACTGAGCAGCACCACGACGCGATCGCCCGGGTACTCGAACACGAACATCTTGCTGTAGGTCCCGACATGGTCGACGCCCGCATTGGTGCGCGAATCGGAGGCAAAGACGAGTCCCTGATCGCATCGTACGGCGAGGCAGTAGGTCATGTTCGTCCCATTTTGAAGGTCGGCGGCAGGGGCGTGATGATACCACGCCGACAACCTGCGAAGCTTGGCAAGCCTTCAGAAACAATCAGGAATTCCGATGAGCAAGCCTGACCTCGACGATGCGGTGCGCCAGCGGCCGTCCACCTGCGAAACGCTGACCATCCGCGGCCTTTCCTGCCATCTGCAACGCTGGCCGGGCACCGGCGGACCCCTGTGCCTGCTGCTGCATGGCTGGATGGACGCCGGCGCCAGCTTCCGGTTCATGGCCGACGCCTTGCCCGCCTGCTGGGAGTTGATCGCGCCCGATTGGCGCGGCTTCGGAAACAGCGCGTGGGCATCCGGGACCTATTACTTCCCCGAATACCTCGCGGATCTCGACGCCTTGTTGGCGCACCTGAGCCCCGCTGCGCCCGTGTGGCTGGTCGGGCACAGCATGGGCGGCAATATCGCCAGCCTCTATGCCGGGATTCGGCCCGAGCGGGTGGCGCGACTGGTCAGTCTGGAGGGATTGGGCCTGCCGCCCGCGCCGCCGACAGCGGCACCGGCCCACTATCGGGCCTGGCTCGCCGAGCAACCCGAGCCGCGCGCGCCGCGTACCTACGCCGACTGGGCGAGCCTGGTCGAACGGCTGCGACGCGGCAATCCGCGCCTCACGCCGGAACGGGCTGCCGAAGTCGCTCGCGCCTGGGCGACCGAGACGCCGGCGGGTCCGCGCCTGCGCGCCGATCCGCGCCACCAGGCACGCGGCCCGCTGCTGTACCGGATCGATGAGGCGCGCGCCTGCTGGCGCGCCATTCGGGCGCCCACGTTGTGGGTAATGGGGAAAGACTCGCCCTATGGGCGCCTGGATGCGGCGCTGCTCGATGAAAACCGCCGGTGCTTTCGGCACCTGCGCGAGGTGTGGCTGGAGGACTGCGGACACATGGTGCATCACGACCAGCCGCGCGCCACGGCGCAGGCCATCGTGGATTTCATGCAACGGGAAGGGAATGAATGAAGCGCGACGGACGCCGGGGGATGGAGGCTAGGGCCGGAATCGAACCGACGTACACGGCTTTGCAGGCCGCTGCATGACCACTCTGCCACCCAGCCTTTCGGGGCGAAAACGGTGCGTTGCCTTGAAGGCGAAGCCGGACCAGCGGGAGGGTGCCGGTCCGATGCCAATTCTGGAGCGGGAAACGAGATTCGAACTCGCGACCCCAACCTTGGCAAGGTTGTGCTCTACCACTGAGCTATTCCCGCTTTGGTGAGAGCGGGATTTTAGCAGCGTCACGCCAAAGGTCAAGAGCCGGCGACGCGGCAACGAACACGGAACCTTGCGGGCATTTGGCACTCTCACGACAGGAGTGCCAGAATGCGACGGTAAAACATGCCCGAGGACGATCACGCCATGACCGCAACCGCCCTGACCCCGCTGAGCCGTGGATTGCCCACCGTCACGGACAGTCTGGACGCCTATCTGACCCGCATCAGCCAGCTGCCCCTGCTGAGTGCCGAGGCGGAACAGGCGCTGGCGCGGCGATGGCGGGATGAGCGCGAGCTCGATGCGGCCCGTCAGTTGGTGCTGGGCAATCTGCGCTTCGTCGCCCATATTGCGCGCGGCTATCGCGGCTACGGGCTGCCGCAGGCCGATCTGATCCAGGAAGGCAACATCGGGCTGATGAAAGCCGTCAAGCGTTTCGACCCCGACGTCGGCGTGCGGCTGGTGTCCTTCGCCGTGCACTGGATCAAGGCCGAGATCCACGAGTACATCCTGCGCAACTGGCGCATCGTCAAGGTGGCCACCACCAAGGCGCAGCGCAAGCTGTTCTTCCATCTGCGCAGCGCCAAGCAACGCCTGGGCTGGTTCAATCAGGAAGAGGCCGAGACCGTGGCTCAGGAACTGGGGGTGCCGACGGAGACGGTTTGGGAGATGGAGGCGCGGTTGAGCGGCCAGGACATCGCGCTCGATCCGCTGGCGGACCCGGACGAAGACCCGGCTCACCGCGCGCCACTGCAATTTCTCGCAGCGCCCAATGCCGATCCGGCGGATCTTCTGGAACACGAGGATTGGTCCCGTCAGACCCACGACGATTTGCAGGCGGCCTTGAACGGACTCGACCCGCGCAGCCGCGACGTGCTGTATCGGCGCTGGGCGCAGGAGCCCAAGGCCACGCTGCACGAACTGGCCGAAAGCCACGGCGTTTCCGCCGAGCGGATCCGCCAGATCGAGGCGAACGCCTTGCGGAAACTGCGCGCGGCGCTCGCCGCCTGAACCTTTCGCAACGATGCCTCAGCCGCGCGGCAGGTAGTGATCCGCGAGCAGCAGCGCGAACAGCGCCATCAGGTAGGTGATGGAATAGGCGAAGGTGCGCATCGGCAGATCGGGCCGGGCCGAAAATCGCATCGCCAGCGCGTAGTAGAGAAACACGGCGCCCAACACGAGCGCCCCGACCAGATAGACCGGCCCGCTCATGTGCGTGACGTAGGGCAAGAGGCTCACCACCACCAGCAAGACCGTGTAGAGCAGGATCTGCACCCGCGTAAAGGCGACGCCGTGTGTCACCGGCAGCATGGGAATGTCGACCTTGGCGTATTCATCCACGCGATGGATGGCGAGCGCCCAGAAATGCGGCGGCGTCCACACGAACACGATCAGGAACAGCAACAGGGCATGCGGGTCCAGGCTGCCGGTCACGGCGGTCCAGCCCAAGACGGGCGGCGCCGCGCCCGCCGCACCGCCGATGACGATGTTCTGCGGCGTGGCGCGCTTGAGGTAGGCCGTGTAGACCACCGCGTAGCCGACCAGGGACGCCAGGGTCAGGACGGCGGTCAGGGTATTGACCCATCCGGTGAGAAGCGCCATCGAGGCACTGCCAAGGACGACGGCGAAGATCAGGCTTTGCGACACGCCCACGGAGCCGGTCGGCAGCGGCCGGCGCTGGGTCCGCGCCATGCGTGCGTCTGCCTGGCGATCCAGCACGTGGTTGATCACCGCCGCCGAAGCGGCTGCCAGCCAGATCCCGGCCGAGCCCAGGGTCAGCGCCCGCCAGGGAACGACGCCGGGTGGCGCTGCCAAGAACATGCCCACGACTGCGGTAAAGACTAGCAGCGCAACCACCCGCGGTTTGGTCAGGTCGAGATAGGCGCGCCAGCGCGGTGCGGCCCGCAGCGTCGCAGTCGAGTCAGACGACATGGCTTCGCCTCGTCTGGGGCGCACCCGCCATCAGATGAAGGACGCCGACCAGAGTGAGCAACAGCAAGGCCGCCCCTGCGTTATGGGCCGCCGCGACCGGCAAGGGCAGATGGCCCATGACCGTGGCGATACCCAGGCTGACCTGCAACAGCAAGGCCCCGAGCAGCGCCGCGCCGGCGCGGCGCAAGACGGGTCGCGGCGGAACCAGGATCAGCGCCAACGCGAAACTCCCGATCGTCAGGAAGGTGATCGCGGCGCCGAGCCGATGGGCGAGGTGGATGGCCACGCGCCCGTAGTTGTCGAGCACGCCCCCTTCGTAGTCGATGCCGATGCCGCGCCACAGGATGAAGCCCTCGTCGAAATCCGCCTCCGGCCACCACTGGCCATGGCAGGTCGGAAAATCCGGGCAGGCCAGCGCCGCATAGTTGCTGCTGGTCCAGCCGCCCAGGGCGATCTGGGTGACCAGAACGGCCAGCGCGCCCAACGCCAGCCAGCGCCAGCGACCGGCGATCGCCGCACCGGGACCGATGCCCAGTGCGCCGCTCCGCAGGGTGATCCAGGCCAGCAGCCCCAGCGTCGACAGTCCGCCGAGCAGATGCCCCATGACGATCAGCGGCTTGAGCAGCCAGGTGACCGTCAGCATGCCCAGCATCGACTGAAAGAGAATCAGGGCCAGCAGCACCATCGGCAACAGCACGAGCTGGCCGGGAATCCGGCGCCGCTGCCAGGCTAGGATCGCCAGCGCGAGTACCAGCAGGCCCAGTGTGCCGGCGACATAGCGGTGCGCCATCTCCTTCCATGCCTTGGCCGGCTCGATCTGACGTTCCGGATAGGCCTCGCGGGCGGCGCTGAGGTTCGCGGCCTGATCCGGCACCTTCCAATGCCCGTAGCAGCCCGGCCAGTCCGGACAGCCGAGCCCTGCATCCGACAGTCGGACGTAGGCACCGAGCACGACCAGCCCGAAGGTAAGGACGGTGGCAAACGCCGCCAGCCGGAAGAACCACGAGTCTCGCATCGCTTTATCCCACATGAGACAGGCGCAGCAGGCGCCTGAGATCGGTCAGGACGTCCTTCGGATCCTGATCTGCACCATAGCGCAACACCAGATTGCCCAAAGGATCGACGAGGTACAGATTGTCGCCCGACCACGCCTC
>PKCW01000113.1 GCA_002862965.1 Pseudomonadota bacterium | reverse complement strand
GTTCTATTTCCGCACCACCGACGTGACCGGTGCGGTGGACCTGCCGGAAGGCGTCGAGATGGTGATGCCGGGCGACAACGTGAAGGTGACGGTGCAGTTGATCAACCCGATCGCCATGGAAGAAGGCCTGCGCTTCGCGATTCGCGAAGGCGGCCGAACCGTCGGCGCCGGTGTCGTCTCCAAGGTGTTGAAGTAAGTCATGGCCAGTCAGCAGCGTATTCGCATTCGTTTGAAGGGTTTCGATCACCGTCTGGTGGATCGTTCGGCGCGGGAAATTCTGGACACGGCCAGGCGCAGCGGCGCTCAGGTCAAGGGTCCCATTCCGTTGCCGACGGACAAGGAACGCTTCACGGTGCTGGTGTCCCCGCACGTAAACAAGGATGCGCGCGATCAATATGAGATCCGCACCCACAAGCGCGTGATGGAGATCATCGATCCCAGCGAGAAGACGGTGGACGCCCTGATGAAGCTGGATTTGGCTGCAGGGGTCCACGTGCAGCTGAAGCTGTACTGAGTGCCGGCAGGCTTCTGATCGACGGCTCGCGTGCGGGCCGATAACAGAAATTCGTATTAAGGTGAAATCATGGCGATCGGAGTGGTGGGGCGCAAGCTCGGCATGACGCGGATCTTTACCCCGGAAGGGGCATCGGTTCCCGTCAGCGTGATCGAGGTGCAGCCAAATCGGGTGACCCAGGTCCGTACCGTGGAAACGGATGGCTACTCCGCCGTCCAGGTGACCGCGGGCGAGCGCCGCCCGATTCGGGTCAAGAAGCCGGCGGCCGGCCATTTCGCGAAAGCGGGCGTTGCCGCGGGCCGGGGCTTGTGGGAATTCCGCCTCGACGCAGAGTCGGCGGCCGCCTACCCGGTGGGTCATGAGATCACGGTGGAGCAGTTCTCCGCGGGTCAGGTGGTCGATGTCACCGGGACCACGGTGGGCAAGGGATTTCAGGGCGCTGTGAAGCGCTACCACTTTTCCATGCAGGATGCCACGCACGGCAACTCGCTGTCGCATCGGGCGCCTGGCTCGATCGGGCAGCGCCAGACGCCGGGGCGGGTATTCCCCGGCAAGAAGATGGCCGGCCACATGGGCAGCGTCCGGGCGACGGCGCGCAACCTGCGGGTTGTCCAGGTGGACGAAGGCAGGAATCTGTTGCTCGTCAGCGGTTCCGTCCCGGGATCCAAGGGCGGCGACGTCCTGGTTCAACCGGCCCGCACGAAGGATTGATCGATGGCACTTACATCACTCGATGGCGGCGCCCAGGTGAGCCTGGCTGAGGGAGTCTTTGCGGCTCCCTTCAATGAGGCCCTGGTGCATCAGTTGGTTACCGCCTATTTGGCGGGCGGACGGGCCGGCACCCGCGCCCAGAAGACCCGCTCGGACGTCCGTGGCGGCGGCGCCAAGCCTTGGAAGCAGAAGGGCAGTGGCCGCGCCCGCGCCGGTACGATCCGCAGCCCCCTGTGGCGGCATGGTGGCGTGACGTTCGCGGCCCGGCCACAGGACTACACACAGAAGCTCAACCGGAAGATGTACCGCGCCGGAATGCGCTCGATCCTGAGCGAGCTGGTGCGTCAGGAGCGGCTGCGCGTGGTGGAGTCCGTCGTGATTGCGGAGCCGCGTACCCGGCTCGTTACGGAACAGTTGGCCGGTTGGGGATTGGGTGATGCGGGTCGGGTGCTGTTCGTCGTGGAGACCGTCGCCGACGCGCTGGTGCTGGCGACGCGCAACCTCCGTCACGTGCAGATCTGCGAAGCGACTCGGGTCGATCCGGTCAGCCTGGTCGGGGCCGACTGCGTGGTCATCGAGCGGGGCGCCTTGACGGCGATTGAAGGATGGTTGCAATGAACCAAGAGCGTCTTTTGCAGATTTTGCTGGAGCCTGTGGTGACGGAGAAATCGACCCAAGTGGCCGATTTCGGTAACCAGGCGGTCTTCAAGGTCCGCCGTGACGCCACCAAGGCGGAGATCAAGACGGCGGTCGAATCCCTGTTCAGCGTGCGCGTTCTGGATGTGAACGTCGTCAACCTGAAGGGCAAGAACAAACACCGCGGGCGCTTCATGGGCAAACGCAGCGGGACCCGGAAGGCTTATGTGCGGCTGTCGGATGACAGTCGCATCGAATTGTCCGTAAATCCCTGATGTGATCTGCGGATCGAACGTTAACAGCGAGATGGATCATGGCACTGGTTAAGTCCAAACCGACATCGGCCGGCAGGCGCTTCGCAGTTCAGGTGAAGACCCCCGATCTGCACAAGGGCGGCCCGCACGAGGCCTTGGTCGAGCGTCAGGCAAGCCACGGCGGCCGTAACAACGCCGGCCGGGTCACCGTGCGCCACCAGGGCGGCGGACACAAGCAGCGCTACCGCCTCATCGATTTCCGTCGCGACAAGGACGGCATTCCCGCCGTGGTCGAGCGCTTGGAGTACGACCCCAATCGCAGTGCCCACATTGCGCTGCTGTGCTATGTGGATGGCGAGCGTCGCTACATCCTGGCGCCGAAGGGCGTCAAGGCGGGCGCGAATCTGCAGTCGGGCGTTTCGGCGCCGATCAAGGCCGGCAATACGCTGCCGTTGCGCAACATTCCGCTCGGTACCAGTGTCCACGCCATCGAACTCAAGCCCGGCAAGGGCGCGCAGTTGGCGCGCAGTGCCGGCGCTCACGCCCAGATCGTGGCGCGGGACGGCGGATTCGCCACCTTGCGGCTGCGTTCCGGGGAGATGCGCAAGATCCACCTGGAATGCCGCGCCACGGTGGGCGAGGTGGGTAATTCCGAACATAACCTGCGGTCGCTGGGCAAGGCGGGCGCCAAGCGCTGGCGCGGTGTCCGACCCACGGTTCGGGGCGTGGCGATGAATCCGGTCGATCACCCGCATGGGGGCGGCGAAGGTCGCACCTCCGGAGGGCGTCACCCCGTAACCCCATGGGGCGTTCCGACCAAGGGCTACAAGACCCGCAGTAACAAGCGGACGGACAAGATGATCGTTCGTCGCCGCAGTGCCAAGTAAGAGAGTTTGATATGCCGCGCTCCATTCGCAAGGGTCCCTTCGTGGATCACCATCTGGTGAAGAAGGTTCTCGAAACTCAGGAATCCCGGACCAAGCGCCCGATCAAGACCTGGTCGCGTCGGTCCATGGTCATTCCGGAGATGGTGGGACTGACCATTGCCGTGCACAACGGCCGGCAGCACGTGCCCATTCTCGTATCCGAGAACATGGTCGGGCACAAGCTGGGTGAGTTTTCTCCCACGCGCACCTACAAGGGCCATGTCGCGGACCGTAAGGCGCGGTAAGAAGGGGTAGCGACATGCAAGTTTCAGCGAAACTCAGAAATATCCACATCTCCGCGCAGAAGGCGCGTCTGGTGGCGGATCAGATCCGGGGCCTGCCCGTGGACCGGGCCTTGCAGGTGCTGACGTTCAGCCCCAAGCGAGGCGCCGAATTGATGCGCAAGGTGCTGGAATCGGCGATTGCAAACGCCGAACACAATGAAGGCGCGGACGTCGACGAGCTGCGCGTGAGCGCGGTGTGGGTGGACGAAGGCCCGACGATGAAACGGTTTCATGCTCGTGCCCGCGGTCGTGGCACTCGGATTCACAAGCGAACCAGCCATATCACGGTGCTGGTTGGCGATCGCAAGTAAGCGGGAGCGTAGGCAATGGGGCAGAAGGTCAATCCAATCGGCATCCGCCTGGGCGTGGTACGCGACTGGTCGTCGACGTGGTACGCCGAGAAAGGCGACTTCGCGCATTTTCTGAATCAGGACCTGCAGATCCGCGACTTCCTGCGGCGTCGACTCGCCAGTGCCTCGATCAGCCAGATCCGTATCGCGCGGCCGGCTCGGTCGGTACAGGTCACCATCCACACGGCGCGGCCCGGCATCGTCATCGGCAAGCGGGGCGAGGACATCGAGCGCCTGCGTGTGGATCTGGCCGCCCTGGTCGGTGTTCCCTCGAGCATCAACGTCGAGGAGATCCGCAAGCCGGAGCTGGACTCGCAGTTGGTTGCCGAAAGTGTGGCGCAACAGCTGGAAAAGCGTATCATGTTCCGCCGCGCCATGAAGCGCGCGGTGGGTAATGCCATGCGCCTGGGTGCACAGGGCATCAAGATCCAGGTGTCGGGTCGCCTGAACGGCGCGGAAATCGCCCGGACGGAGTGGTATCGGGAGGGGCGGGTGCCCCTGCATACGCTGCGGGCCGACATCGATTACGCCCTGGCCGAGGCGCGTACGACCTACGGCGTGATTGGGGTCAAGGTATGGATTTTCAAGGGCGAAGTGTTCCACGGCGACGGTGCGGTCGCTGACCACGCCAGCGAAAAGTCGAAGGGATAAGAGGTTCATCGCATGCGTCAGCCAAAGCGAACCAAGTATCGCAAGCAACAGAAGGGCCGCAATCAGGGCCTGGCCAAGGGCGGTGAGCGCGTCAGCTTCGGCGAGTTCGGTCTCAAGGCCGTGGAGCGCGGTCGACTGACGGCGCGTCAGATCGAGTCCGCCCGACGTGCCATCACACGCCATGTGAAGCGCGGCGGCAAGATCTGGATCCGCATTTTTCCGGATGTTCCCGTGACCAAGAAGCCCATCGAAGTGCGCATGGGCAAGGGCAAGGGCAACGTCGAGTATTGGGTGGCGAAGGTCCAGCCGGGCTTCGTCATGTACGAAATGGAAGGCGTGACGGAAGACATCGCGCGTGAAGCCTTCAAGCTGGCTTCCGCCAAGCTGCCGATCAAGACCGCCTTCGTGGCGCGGACGGTAATGTGATGACGGGCACGGAAATCAAGGCCATGAGCCTGCAACAGCTCCAGGACGCGCTGCTCAAGCTGCGTCGCGAGCAGTTCGACCTGCGCATGCAGCGGAGTGCCGGGCAACTGGCACAGTTTCACCTGTTTTCCAGGGTGCGTCGTGACATCGCGCGCATCAAGACGGCGATGAGCGCAAAGCTTAATCAGGAATCGACGCCATGAGTGATGAGAGCAAGCTGAGCCGGACGCTGGTCGGACGGGTGGTCAGTGACAAGATGGACAAGACGATCACGGTGTTGATCGAGCGTCGCATCAAGCATCCGCTCTATGGCAAGTACGTCACCCGCACGAGCAAGCTGCATGCGCATGACGAAGACAACGCGTGCCAGGAAGGGGATTTGGTTCGGGTGGTCGAATCGCGTCCCATTTCCAAGAGCAAGTCATGGCAGCTGGTGGAAGTCGTCGAGCGGCGCCGCGACTGAACTGGCTTCCCTGTAGGTATTTCGAGGCAGATTGAACGATGATCCAGATGCAGTCCGAGTTGGCAGTTGCCGACAACAGCGGAGCGAAGCGGGTGATGTGCATCAAGGTGCTTGGAGGCTCCAAGCGCCGCTATGCGGGCATCGGCGATGTCATCAAGGTGTCCATCAAGGACGCCATCCCGCACGGGAAGGTCAAGAAGGGCGATGTCTACAACGCCGTGGTGGTGCGTACCCGCAAGGGCGTCCGGCGCCCCGATGGCTCGCTCATTCGCTTCGACGGCAACGCGGCCGTGCTGCTGAACAACCAGCTGCAGCCGATCGGGACGCGCATCTTCGGGCCCGTGACGCGCGAACTGCGCTCCGAGCGGTTCAT
Source organism: Pseudomonadota bacterium (assembly GCA_002862965.1). Classification (GTDB taxonomy): domain Bacteria; phylum Pseudomonadota; class Gammaproteobacteria; order UBA5335; family UBA5335; genus Macondimonas. The sequence goes on along the minus strand of PKCW01000113.1, from coordinate 7,828 downwards.
GAAGATCATCTCGCTGGCTCCCGAAGTTCTCTGACCGACGGTCAAGGTAGATTCCGATGAAACGAATCAAGACGGGTGACGAAGTCGTCGTCATCGCTGGAAAGGACAAGGGTCGCCATGGGCGGGTCCTGCGCGTTCTCGAAGACGACCGGGTGGTGGTCGAGAACGTCAACATCGTCAAGCGCCACACCCGCGGCAACCCTGCCGCCGGGCAGGCCGGTGGAATCCTGGAGCAGGAGCGTTCCATCCATATCTCCAATGTCATGATCCGGAATCCCCAATCGGGCAAGCCGGAGCGCATTGGTTACAAATTGCTCGCGGACGGGCGCAAGGTGCGCTTCATGAAGTCCAACAGCGAAGTTCTCGACGTTTGAGGCGCGCGACCGTGGCCAGATTGCAACAGACTTATCAGGAAAAAGTGGTACCCGAACTCATGTCCCGGTTCGCATACGGGAACGTGATGCAGGTGCCGCGCATTGCCAAGATTTCCCTCAACATGGGCTTGGGTGAAGCGGTTGCCGACAAGAAGGTGGTCGAGCATGCGCTTCGCGACATGACGCAGATCGCCGGGCAGAAGCCGGTGGTGACGAAGGCTCGCAAGTCCATTGCCGGCTTCAAGATCCGGGACGGTTGGCCGGTCGGCTGCAAGGTCACGCTTCGTCGGGACCGGATGTACGAGTTTCTCGACCGACTGATCGCCGTTGCCCTGCCGCGCGTGCGCGATTTTCGCGGCGTCAACGGTCGCGGCTTCGATGGGCGGGGCAACTTCAGCATGGGGATCTCCGAGCAGATCATCTTCCCCGAGATCGACTACGACAAGATCGACGCCCTGCGTGGCATGGACATCACCATCACCACGACGGCACGGTCGAATGAGGAAGGTCGGGCCCTGCTCGAGGGTTTCGGCTTCCCGTTCCGCAACTGAGGAATAGAGAATGGCAAAGCGCAGCATGGTGGAGCGGGAAAAGCGGCGCGCGGAGACGGTGGCGCGATTCGCTGCCAAGCGCAAGGCCCTCAAGGCGACCATCAGCGACATCAGTCTGGATGATGAAACACGGTTTGCCGCGGTTGATGCCCTGGCCAAGCTTCCTCGGGATTCGAGCCCGGTTCGGCAGCACAATCGCTGTCGCCGTACGGGCCGGACCCATGGCTACTACCGGAAGTTCGGGCTCAGCCGCAACAAGCTCCGCGAAGCGGCGATGTTCGGTGAGATTCCCGGTCTGGTAAAGGCCAGCTGGTAATTCAAGACGAGAGCAACAGATCATGAGCATGACAGATCCCATTGCGGACATGTTGACCCGGATCCGGAACGCCCAGAACGCGGGTAAGGCCGAGGTCAGCATGCCGCTGTCGCGTCGCAAGCGCGCGGTCGCCAGAATCCTGCTGGACGAAGGCTATGTGGCCGACGTTCACGCCACCGAAGAAGGTAGCAAGGGCACCTTGACGGTAGTGCTCAAGTATTTCGAGGGCCGCCCGGTCATCGAGCATCTCGCCCGTGTCAGCAAGCCGGGACTGCGCATCTATCGTGGCGCACGGGAGTTGCCGACGGTGCTGGGTGGTCTGGGCATGGCCGTCGTTTCGACGTCGCAGGGCCTGATGACAGATCGCGCGGCACGCGCCGCAGGTGTCGGCGGCGAAGTGATCTGCACCGTTTACTGAGGAATGTTGGATGTCTCGCGTAGCGAAAAATCCGGTGGCGATTCCCGCCGGCGTCGATGTGGTCCAGTCCGGCACGCAGCTGTCGGCCAAGGGCAAGAACGGCGCTTTGAGTCTGTCGGTTCATCCTGATGTGACCGTGAGTCACCAGGACGGGCATCTGCATTTCGCGCCGACGCGACCATCGGCCGACAAGATGGCCGGTACCATGCGCGCCTTGTGCCAGAACATGATCAATGGCGTCCATGAGGGCTTCATTCGACGGCTGCAACTGATCGGCGTCGGGTATCGTGCGCAGATGCAGGGTTCTAGCCTGAACCTTTCATTGGGGTTTTCTCACCCGGTGAGCTATCCGGTTCCGGAAGGTATCTCGATCGAGACGCCCAGCCAGACCGAGATCGTGATCAAGGGTGCGGACAAGCAGCGTGTCGGTCAGGTTGCGGCGGATATCCGCTCGTATCGGTCGCCCGAACCCTACAAGGGCAAGGGCGTGCGCTACATGGGCGAGCGCGTGGTCCTCAAAGAGACCAAGAAGAAGTAAGTAGGTAACAGTCATGGAAAAGAAAACCGCACGCTTGCGCCGCGCCCTTCGGGGCCGAGCCAAAATGCGCGAACTGGGCATGACCCGGCTGTGCGTTCACCGTACGCCGCGTCACATCTACGCGCAGATCATCGCTGCCGACGGCGCATCGGTACTCGCGTCGGCTTCTTCGCTGCTGAAGGAGGTCCGCGACCAGGTCAAGGCCACCGGCAACGTCGACACCGCTGCGCTGGTGGGTCGGCTGATTGCGGAACGCGGCCGCGAAGCCGGCGTCACGCGCATCGCCTTTGATCGATCCGGCTTTCAATATCACGGCCGGATCAAGGCCTTGGCCGACGCTGCCCGTGCGGGCGGACTTGAGTTCTAAAGGATCTTCGATATGTCCAATACCGGGTTGCAAACCAGTGGCGACGGCCTGCTCGAGAAGCTCGTCGCGGTGAATCGCGTCGCCAAGGTGGTCAAGGGCGGCCGCCAGTTCGGATTTACCGCCCTGACCGTGGTGGGCGACGGGAACGGCCGTGTCGGATTTGGCTACGGCAAGGCGCGTGAAGTGCCGCAGGCGATTCAGAAGGCCATGGACCGCGCACGCAAGTCGATGCAGGCGGTTCATCTGAGCGACGGAACCCTGCAGCACCCGACCGTGGCCTCCCATGGGGCGACCCGCGTCATCATGAAGCCTGCGAGTCAGGGTACCGGCTTGATCGCCGGTGGCGCGATGCGTGCGGTGTTCGAGGTGGCGGGTGTGCACAACGTCCGGGCCAAGTGTCTTGGATCGCGCAACCCCCTCAACGTGGTGCGTGCGACCATCAATGGGCTGCACGATCTGCACGATCCCAAGTTTGTCGCAGCCAAGCGCGGCAAGTCGGTCGAAGAAATTCTGGGTGAATGAGATGACGGATGCAGTCAAACAGTATCGACTGACCCTAGTGCGCAGCGTCGCAGGTCGGCTCAAGAATCACCAGGCGTGCGTGCGCGGCTTGGGCTTGCGCCGCATGCACCACTCGGTGGTCGTGGCCGGCACCCCTGAAAATTGCGGAATGATCAACAAGGTATCCTACCTGTTGGCCGTCGAGGAGCTTTGAGATGCGTTTGAATTCGCTTCAACCCGCAGAGGGAAGTCGGAAGGACAAGCGGCGTCTCGGGCGCGGCATCGGGTCCGGCTTGGGTAAGACGAGCGGCAAGGGGCACAAGGGCCAGAAGGCGCGAGCCGGCGGCTTCCACAAGGTGGGCTTCGAAGGCGGCCAGATGCCCCTTCAGCGTCGCATTCCCAAGCGCGGATTTCGCTCGCGCACGGCCAGGACGCATTGCGAGGTGCGCCTGAACGAACTCAATGGGCTCGAGAGCCCTGTGACGCTGCTCGGCCTGATTGCCGCAGGTGTGGTTCCGCAAGGCACTGCGAAGGCAAAGGTCATTCTCTCGGGAACGCTCAGCCAGGCGATTACGCTCGAAGGCGTGGCGGTGACCGCCGGTGCACGCGCGGCGATCGAGGCGCTGGGCGGCATCATCAAGGAATCCTGATTCGTGGCCGCCAATCGCCCGCTGCCGGACATGGGCAAGCTTTCCGAGCTGCGCCAGCGCGTCCTGTTTCTGCTGGGCGCGCTGATCGTGTTCCGGATCGGAACCTTCATCCCCGTACCGGGGGTGGATCCGATCGCGGTCGCCCGCCTGTTCGAGCGCACCAGCGGCACCATTCTGGACATGTTCAACATGTTCTCGGGCGGAGCACTTTCCCGCCTGAGCCTGTTTGCGCTCGGGGTGATGCCCTATATCTCGGCGTCCATCATCGTCCAGCTCATGACCTCCGTGGTGCCGGCGTTCGAGGAGCTCAAGAAGGAAGGTGAAAGCGGCCGCCGCAAGCTGACGCAATATACCCGGTACGGATCGGTCGCTCTGGCGACGTTCCAGGCGGTGGGCGCCTCGGTCGCGCTGCAGAACCAGGGCGTCAACGCCATCCAGGGTCCGCTCTTCGTGGTGCTGGCGGCGACCAGTCTGGTGGCGGGGACCATGTTTCTCGTGTGGCTGGGCGAGCAGGTCACGGAGCGAGGTATCGGCAACGGAATCTCCATGATCATCTTCGCCGGTATCGTCGCCGGCCTGCCGTCGGCAGTCGGGGGCACGCTGCAACTGGTGCGCAACGGCGAAATGAACCCGCTGTTCGCGGTGGTCGTGCTGGCGCTGGCGGTCGCGGTGATCGCGGGGGTCGTATTCGTCGAGCGCGGTCAGCGGCGTATCCCCGTGCACTATGCCAAACGGCAGCAGGGCCGTCGGCTGTTTGCCGCGCAAACCACGCATTTGCCGCTCAAGCTCAACATGGCTGGCGTCATTCCGCCGATTTTCGCGTCCAGTCTGATTCTGTTTCCAGTCACCCTGGGCGGCTGGCTGGGTGGCGCGTTGGGAGATACCTGGGCAGCAACGATGATGCAGCGCGTCACCGCCGCCATCTCGCCGGGGCAACCGGTCTACATCTTGCTGTACGCCGCCTTGATCATCTTCTTCTGCTTTTTTTACACGGCGCTGGTTTTCAACGCCCGTGAAACTGCAGACAATCTGAAACGCTCCGGCGCGTTCATCCCGGGCATACGTCCGGGGCAGAACACGGCCAACTACATCGATGGTGTGTTGACGCGTCTAACGGTTGTAGGCGCCATCTACATCACGGTGGTGTGTCTGATGCCGGAGTTCTTGATCTTGTCGTTCAATGTTCCCTTCCATTTTGGCGGGACTTCGCTCCTGATCATCGTCGTGGTCGTGATGGATTTCATGGCCCAGGTGCAGGCGCACTTGATGTCCCACCAGTATGAGGGACTGTTGAAGAAGAGTAACTTGAAAGCGGTCGGCAGGGCCGGATAAGCGCTGCAGTCAGCACGAATCAGGAGTCACGAGTCATGAAAGTACGCGCCTCGGTCAAGCGGATCTGCCGCAACTGCAAGGTCATCAAGCGACACGGCCATATCCGCGTCATCTGCGTCGACGGCCGGCACAAACAGCGTCAGGGCTGAGTCCTGCTTGTCAATTGAAAAGTAATCGGCTATTCTTGCCGGCTAGCCGACGTCTGGTCGGGTCGGCGAATGGTCCGTCAGGAGAGCATTGAAGATGGCGCGTATCGCCGGTGTCAATATTCCAGATCAAAAGCATGCGGTGATTGCGCTGACCGCCATTTTTGGCGTCGGGCGCAGCCGGGCAAAGTTGATCTGCGAGGCGACGGGTATCAATCCGGCCTCGCTGATCAAGGATTTGACCGAGGGCGAGCTCGAGTCGTTGCGCCAGGCGGTCGCGAGGTTCACGGTCGAAGGCGATCTTCGGCGTGAAGTCTCGATGAACATCAAGCGCCTCATGGATCTGGGATGCTATCGGGGCCTGCGTCATCGGCGCGGTCTCCCGGTGCGGGGCCAACGGACCCGTACCAACGCCCGGACCCGCAAAGGCCCGCGTCGTGCGATCCGCAAATAAAGTGATGGCGCGCGTCCATCTTCTTCACCCAATCTAGCCGGCGAGTGTCCATGGCCAAGACAGCACCACGCAAGCGAGTCCGCAAGCATGTCACCGATGCGGTGGCTCATGTGCATGCCTCGTTCAACAACACCATCATCACCATCACCGATCGCCAGGGGAACGCGTTGTGCTGGGCCACGTCCGGCGGCTCTGGTTTTCGTGGTTCACGCAAGAGCACCCCGTTCGCCGCGCAGGTTGCGGCCGAAAAGGCCGGGAATGCCGCGCAGGAGCACGGTGTCCGCAACGTCGATGTGCTGGTGAAGGGGCCCGGGCCTGGGCGCGAAGCGGCGGTTCGGGCGCTCCACAACGTCGGCTTCAAGGTGCTGAGCATTACCGACGTCACGCCGATTCCGAACAACGGCTGCCGCCCGCCGAAGCGCCGGCGCGTTTGATCACGCGATAATTCGCTGCGACTGCACGAGAGACATGCATGGCAAAGTACATTGGCCCCAAATGCAAGCTATCCCGTCGTGAAGGAACCGATCTGTTCCTCAAGGCGCGGGGCAGTTCCTACGAGAAAAAGTGCCGCAGCGAGTCTGTGCCGGGGCAGCATGGCCAGCGCCGTGGGCGCCTGTCGGACTATGGTCTTCAGTTGCGCGAGAAGCAGAAGCTGCGCCGCATGTATGGCGTGCTCGAAGGTCAGTTCCGGCGCTATTACGAAGACGCGGCCCGTGCGCGCGGCAATACCGGTGAAACCATGCTGCAGCTGCTCGAGAACCGCCTCGACAATGTCGTCTACCGCATGGGCTTTGCGTCCACGCGCGCCGAGGCACGGCAACTGGTCGGGCACAAGGCGTTCGAAGTCAACGGTCGCCTGTCCAGCATTCCATCCATGCAGGTGCGCGCCGGCGATGTGATTCGCGTGTCGACCCGTGCGCGCGGACAGGACCGCATCCGCGGGGCCTTGACGGTCGCGCTCGAGATCGGGCTGCCGTCGTGGGTGGACGTGGATGAGAAGGAGTTGCAGGGCACCTACAAGATGGTTCCCGACCGCTCGGATCTCTCCCCCGACGTCAACGAAAATCTCGTCGTCGAGTTGTACTCCAAGTAAGGGAGCGTTTCAGAATGCAGGGCTTCGGTTCCAGTTTCTTGAAACCCCGCCTGGTGGATGTCCAGCGGTTGTCGTCGACGCATTCGCGCATCGTGCTGGAGCCGCTCGAACGCGGCTTCGGCCATACGCTGGGGAATGCGCTGCGGCGCATCCTGCTGTCGTCCATGGCCGGCGCGGCCGTGGTCGAGGCCGAGATCGACGGCGTGCTCCATGAGTACAGCAGCATCGAAGGCGTTCAGGAAGACGTCATCGACATCCTGTTGAACCTGAAGGGCGTGGCGTTTCGCATCACCGATCCGTCGGCGACCGACGTGAACCTGATGCTGATCAAGGAGACGCCCGGCCCGGTCACCGCCGCCGACATCCAGCTCAATCACCAGGTCGAGATCGCCAATCCGGATCACGTCATTGCGCATCTGACCGAAGGCGCGCGCATCAAGGCGCGGCTGAAGGTGCGCAAGGGCCGCGGCTACGAGCCGGCGCAGGCGCGCCTGGGCATGCTCATGGAAGACGACGCACGTCCGATCGGGGTGTTGCATCTGGACGCTTCCTACAGCCCGGTGCTGCGGGTCTCGTATACGGTCGAGAGCGCCCGTGTCGAGCAACGCACGAATCTCGACAAGCTGGTGATCGAGCTCGAGACCAGCGGGGTGCTCGACCCCGAGGAAGCGATCCGTCACGCGGCGACCATTCTCAGCGATCAGCTGGCGTCGTTCGTCGATCTCCGCTCCGAACAGGTCGAAGATCGGCACATGCGGGTAGGCGATCTGAATCCGATCCTGCTGCGGCCCATCGACGATCTGGAGTTGACGGTACGCTCGGCCAACTGCCTCAAGGCAGAGAATATCTTTTACATCGGTGATCTCATCCAGCGCAGCGAAGTGGAGTTGCTGAAGGCGCCCAACCTCGGCAAGAAATCGCTGACCGAGATCAAGCAGGCCCTCGCCTCTCACGACCTGTCATTGGGGATGCGACTGGACCAGTGGCCGCCGGCGGACCTTCAGCCCAGAAGCGCCGGGCCCGAAGCCGACGCCTGATCGATGACCTCGCCCGTGCGCGGGTATTTTTAACGGAATTTCGACCATGAG
>PKCW01000226.1 GCA_002862965.1 Pseudomonadota bacterium | reverse complement strand
TCAGCTCATGACCGGCATCGGCCGTGGCCCCGTCGACGGATTCATCCATGCCTTGCGCGAAAAATACGCCATCCCGATCGAGGTCGTGGATTATCGTGAACATGCCCTCGCACCGGGGGCTGACGCCCGCGCTGCCAGCTACGTCGAACTGCGCATCGGCGTCGAGGGGCGGACGTGGCACGGCGTGGGAATCGATGCCGATGTGACGGCGGCCACGTTGCGCGCCGTGTTGAGTGCACTGGGACGTTATCGGGCCGCAGCGACGGCGCCGGCAAGCCCCGCTTCCGCGCAGCGCAGCGCCTGACCGCGATCACGCCCGCCGCCTCACCAATGCAGGGCGCGCAGGCGGGCGGTTTTCTTGTGCTGATGGGCATTCATCCGCTGCATGATGTCGCGCAGCGTCTCTATCGCGCGGCAGATGTAGGGACCCTTGTTCAGCATCACGCATTCGGCGCGCACACCCATCGCGGCGTCGGTGATTTCCGCGCGGGTGGGCGTGCCCTTGCGCGCCAGTGATTCGAGCACCTGGGTGGCCCAGATCACGGGCACGTGAGCGGCCTCGCACAGCCACAGGATTTCTTCCTGGATCTCCGCCAGCCGTTCGGGACCGATCTCGACCGCCAGATCGCCACGGGCCACCATGACCCCGAGCGGATGGCGGGGCAGCGCCGTGAGCAGGATCTCGGGCAGATTGCGCACGGCCTGGGCGGTTTCGATTTTGGCCACGACCGGGACGTCGCCCGCCCCCCGGCGATCCAATTCGGCCATGAGCCGGCTGATGTCGTCCGCCGTGCGGACAAAGGAATAGCCGATGATGTCCGCTTCCTGCGCAGCCAGGTCCAGCATCTGCAGGTCTTCGTTCGTCAGGGACGGCAGACTCAGCGTGCTGTCGGGAAAATTGAGGCCCTTCGCCCCACGCACTTTCTCGCCTTCCGCGCGCGCCTGCGTGATGCGCAGCAGCGCGCCGTCGGGGATCAGCGCCTCCACCGTGGCGCCGATCTTGCCATCATCGATGAACACCCGGTGCCCGACCTGCAGGTCATCGATGATCTCCGGGCAACTGAGGCCGATGCGGGCGATTTGCAGCACGTTGCCGTCCGCATCACGCCGCGCCGCTTCGCCAGGATGGCCATTTCGGGTCAACAGCAGGCCGTCTCCCGGTCGTACCACGAGAAAGCCCGGGCGTTCCGGAAACGGTCCGAAACACCCCTCCTGCCGATCGGTGGACGCAGTCCCCGAAGCCCGCCAGCGGCATGCCATGCCCGGCTCCAGAAACGCCGTGTGCCAGATGCGCCCGCGCCAACGGCCGGCGGCATCGCGCTCGACGAGGTCGATTTCCCGCATGCGGCCGCGCGTATCCCGAAAACGCAGCCGCCCGCCGGGTTGCAGGTCGTCGAACAAATCTGGGCTGATCGGGAGTTCGTCCCGGGATGCGAGCGGCGGATTCCGAGCCGGCACCAGCACGATCTCCGCCGGCGCGATCACGCGACCGGTGAAATCCCGCGGCGGATGGATCGCAAACACCGGCGCGGCGAGCACCGGCGCGGTGCGCAGCTTGGGCCCCGGCAAATCCATGTAGATGCGGCAAGGGCGTTGCAGATCCTCCGCCGCACGCCGAACCCGTTCGATCATCCGGCGCCAGATGAGCGGATCGTCGTGCGCGCCATTGATACGGGCACAATCCATTCCGGAACGTATCATGGCGGCGACCAGGTCCTGATCATCGGCCGCTTCGGTCGGCAGGGTCACCATGATGTAGACGCCTTCGCCGTCGCGATGCGTCCCGAACAGCCGTCGGGTGTTATCGGCGAGGAGGGCTTCCCCTGCGACGATATCCGGGCCTTCCGCTGCGCTCGCCGGGAACCATGCCCCGTCCAGGACACCGGCCAGCAGGGCCAGCACGCGGTCCACATCGTGCAGGAGATGCGCCTCGGAACGACCGAGCGACGACAGGCCGTGATGACTCAGCGCGCGTTGCAGCCCGCGCAGATCGATGCGTCGAAACTGCCGGTAGTGCAGCAGGTTGCGGATGCTCACGGCGCGGCGCGCGTCGGCATCGACGAGCCAGCGGGCCGCTTCGATGCTCGCCCCATCGACGATCCGGGCACGAAGAGCGGCCAACTCGGCCCGCAAGGCAAGGAGCTCGGCTCGCCCGGCGCGCGCTTCAAGGTCGGAATCATCGCTCGACATCGCAACCATCCTCATCACCGTTCGTGAACAACGCCCCCCAGATTACGGCAGGCAGGTGACAAATCGAGTCTCCATGAAAGGCATGCCGACGCCGGTTTGTGATAAGTTCAAGCACCGTTTCACGACGAGCCTCCCGCTTGGCCTTCACCTTCGCATCCCCCCGCGACACGCCGCGTGCACTGCGCGAGATTCTGCGTGAGCGCATCGAAAGAGCAGGCGACCACCTCGCGGCGCCCGCGCGACAACGCGCGGAGGGCATCCACGAGGCTCGCAAGCGGTTCAAGGAACTGAGAGCCGTGCTGAAGCTGTTGCCCGACCAAGACGAGCCCGGTGTCGCCGCTCTGGACCGGCAGTTTCGCGACGCAGGACGCGCCCTGTCCGGAACGCGAGACGCCCAGGCGTTGCTGGAGTGCTGGGACAAGCTGAACGCAGCGGACCCGGGGCCGCTGGACACGCCGCTCGGTCGATCGTTTCACGCCGCGCTGCGCCGCAACGCCCGGGCGCACCTCCATGAGACCGACACCCTGGTCGGCACTCTCGAAGGGCTGCGGGCGGCGTTACAGGACCACCCGCCACATCTGCCTGAGTTCGCAGCGGCCGCCGATGGCTTCACCCTGATCGAACCGGGCCTGAGGCGCAGCTACCGGGCCGGCCGACGTCAACTGGAAAGCGTCGCCCACGACCCCACGGCAGAACGTTTCCACGATTGGCGCAAACGCGTCAAGGATCATTGGTACCATAGCCGGCTGATCGCGGGGGCATGGCCCGAAGCCCTGGAGTACCGCCAACAGCGGTTCAAGCTGCTCTCCGATCTGCTCGGGGACGATCATGATCTCGATGTCCTGGCCGGTCAGCTCCGACAGTGGCCCGATCGGCCGCGCCAGGGGGCGCAGCGCGAGACATTGTTCGCTGCCATCGCGCGCCGGCAAGCCGTTCTCCGACGGGACGCGCTGGCACTGGGACGCCGGCTATATGCGGAAAACCCGAGGGCATTCACGCGGCGCATCGCGGTCTACTGGTCGCTGTGGGATCAGGAGCAGCCGTGACGCGTCGCGCCCACACCCCGGACGCTGGACCGTCCGGCATTGCGTCGGAGAGGAAAGACATGCGGACGCTGGCCTTCTACAACCTCAAGGGCGGTGTGGGAAAGACCGCGGCCGCCGTCAACGTGGCCTGCTGCGCTGCCCGGGACGGGCAGGCGACCTGCCTGTGGGATCTGGATCCCCAGGGCGCCGCCAGCTGGTATTTGCGGGACACCGCGGGCCTGGAGCTGAAAGCCAAGAAGCTGCTCAAGGAAAAAAATGCCCTGGACAGCCAGGTCCGGCCAACGGCATTCCCCGGCCTGGATCTGATCCCTGCCGATACGACCTACCGCCATCTCGATCTGCTCTTCGAGCAAAGCGATGCGCCGCGGGAGGTGCTCGCGAAACTCGTCAAGCCCCTGACCGACCGCTATGACCTGCTGGTGCTTGACTGCCCGCCCAGCTTTTCGCGCCTTTCGGAAAACATCTTCGCACTCGCCGACACCGTCGCGGTGCCGCTGATTCCCACGCCGCTTTCGATGCGGGCACTGGCGCAGGTGAGCGAATTCCTTGCCCGCAAAGACCTCGATCGCGGCCAGTTGTTGCCCTTCTTCTCCATGGTCGACAGGCGGCGCCAGCTGCATCGGCAGTGGCTGACGTCTCCCACCGAGGCGCCGCCGAATCTCCTCAAAACCCATGTGCCCTATGCATCGATCGTGGAACAGATGGGGCAGCGTCAAAGCCCGCTGGTGCAGTTCGCCCCGCACAGTCCGGCGGGACAAGCCTACCAATCGTTATGGGAGGAGTTGCGACAGGCGCTGGGATCGGGCCGATCGGCGGAGCGCCGTTAGCGGCCGAGGCGCGCCAACTGCGCCGGCGTCATGAACCATTGGAGCTGGCCGCAGGGGCCGGGCCCGGGCATCCGAATGCAGGCGGCCGCCCCTTTCCTGAACGGCAGGAATGCCAGCTCATCCGTTCCGGTGAGCAGTTGCGATGCCAGTTCGCCCAAGCCCGGCTGATGCCCCACCAGGATCACGGCGTCCGGCGCGGACCGCAGCGTTGCGCCGAATGCGCCCGGATCGCCATCGGGGGCGAGCCCCTCACAGAGTACGGGGGCCGGAATCGCCAGCCCTGCGGCAATCAGTTCCGCGGTTTGAACCGTCCGCCTCAGGGGGCTCGACCAGACCGCCGCAGGTCGCACCTTCATCGTTCGCCGCAGGCCAGCCACGATCTGCCGCATGCGGCGAATGCCTTCATCTGTCAGCGTCCGGTCGAAATCCGCGCCACCCGATGCGGGATGAGCGACACCGTGTCGAACGAGATACACGATCATGGCGCCTGCGCGCCGGGGTCAGCGCTCTTCCCAGTCTTCGTCGGGATCCTCATCGAGATCCTCCACGTCATCATCCTCGTCGTCTTCCTCGCGGTAACGGCGGGTGCGCGTCGGGCGGTAAAAGTCGCTTTTGGGTGCTTTGGATTCTTCCGGTTCCTCGGCTTCTTCAAGCTCCGGCTCATCGTCATCCATCAGGTCCAGATCGAGGTCGTACCATTCATCGAACCCGATGGTTCTGGTTTCCCCGTCTTCGTATTCGAGCTCGATTTCGTCTGCCTGTTCGTCCATCGACAGGATGCGAAACCGGTCATCCTGTTCCAGATCGTGATACCAATGACCCACTACGGGATCCAGTTCATCCATGGCCTCCCCCCTTACCGGAAGGGCCGGCGAACGGCTCGCCGGCCTCCCGACAATTCATTATTCCGACTTCATTTCCTCGGCTTTCTTGTCCAGCTTTTCGCCCAGATCTTCAGCTTTCTCGCCGGCGGCGCCGGTCGCATCGTCGATCTTCTCGCCGGCTTCCTCAGCAGGACCCTGGAACGGTTCCTTCGCCTTGTCCATCAGGTCGTCGGCCTTCTGCTCGACGTTGTCCATCGCTTGCTCGGCTTCCTGCTTGGCTTCCTCCCGGTCCTTGCGATCGCAGGCCGACAAGCCGAAAACGGCGATCAGACCAGCGATCATCAGCCAACGCAGTTTGGAAGTCTTGGTCATCAGAGGTTCTCCTGAATGTGAAGTGATGGGACGTACATCGCCCTCAGCTGCCGATAGCAGCCTCGTGATTAGTTTGAACGAACTCTTGCCCTGATTGCCACCTGTCGCCATTTTCATCGCGGCGGTCGGACCGACCAACACTATTGAAATCGATTCTCAATTGCCATAGCATTCGGGTCAAGATCTCACCCGAGGCCGACCATGACGTCCCTTGAACCGAGCCAGGCCTCCCGCATCCGCCGCACCGTCCTTGCGGGGCTTCTGTTGTTCTGGGCCGCACTCGGCCACGCGGCCAGCCGTGAGGAGATCTTGCCGATTCTTCAAATGGTCGACTACATCGGCGTGGACTACCCGGAGTTCGTTCGCGACGGCAAGGTGCTGAACGAGGCCGAGTACGCGGAACAACGGGAGTTCTCGGCCGACGTCGTGCGCCGCGTCGCGGCCCTGCCCGATTCGACCGGCAAGGCCGGACTGGCGGATCAGGCCCGAGCCCTGCAGGCGGCGGTCACCGACAAGGCGCCGGGTCAGCGCATCCAAGGTTTGACCGCGCAGATCACGCAGGCCTTGCTGGCCCACTATCCCATCGCCATCACGCCCGCCAGGACCCCGGATCCCAACCGGGGCGCCCAGTCGTTCCAGGCGCAATGCGCCAGCTGTCACGGCGGAGAGGGCCGTGGCGACGGTCCTGCGGCGGCCGCCTTGAACCCGGCACCGACCGACTTTCACGACCTGGCCCGCCGAAACCAGCGCAGCCTGCTGAGCTACTACAACACGATCACGCTCGGCGTGCCCGGCACCGCCATGCCGAGTTTCAGCCAGCTGAGCGAAGCCGAGCGCTGGGCGCTCGTCTTCCATGTCGGGCAACTGGCCTACGGTCCCGCCGAGCAGGACGCGGGAACCGCCTTGTGGGCCAAGGATCCGGCGGCCCGGCAGCTGATCGGCGACATGACGGCGCTCGTGCAACTCACACCGGCGGCGCTCGCCGGCCGGGATCCGGCGCGCGCGACCGCGATCCTTGCCGCCGCACTCGCAAACCCCGTCCTGCTGGAGCCGCGCAAGGAACAGGCGCTCATGACCGCGCATGAGCAACTCGAGATCGTTCGGATGGCTTATCGCAACGGCGACCGCAACGGCGCGGCGCGGGCGGCCCTGTCGGCCTATCTCGACGGATTCGAGCTGGCGGAGGCGACGCTCGCAGCATCGGACACCACCCTGATGCGCCATATCGAGGCGGACATGATGGCGCTGCGCAACGCGGTCCGGGACGGTGAGGAAATCGCAGCCCTGGATCAGCGCATCGATCGCCTGCATGCCGCCATCTCCCAGGCCGAGGATCGGATCGCGGCCGGCGAGGGCAGCGCCGCGGCCACCTTCGGCGGCAGCTTCCTCATCCTGTTCCGGGAGGGATTGGAAGCCATCCTCGTGCTCGCGGCCATGTTTGCCTTTCTCAAGAAGTCCGGACGGACCGAGGGTCTGGTCTATCTGCACATCGGCTGGATCGGTGCGCTCGTGCTCGGCTTGGCGACATGGTTTGCCGCGACGTACCTGATCGACATCAGCGGCGCCAGCCGCGAGGTCACCGAAGGGCTGACCGCCCTGCTCGCCATGGTCATTCTGGTCGGTGTCGGTTTGTGGCTGCACAACAAGAGTTATGCGAGCCGCTGGCAACAATACATCGCCGGCCAGATGCAGGCCGCCATGGGTCGCGGTGGGCTGCGGGCGATTGGTCTGCTCTCCTTCCTGTCGGTCTACCGCGAGGCCTTCGAGACCGTGCTGTTCTATCGCGCGCTGTGGAGCCAGGGCCAGCATCCGGCCATTCTGGCCGGCATGGCCGTCGCACTGCTGCTGCTGGGAATCATCGCGATTGCCTTGTTCCGCTTCAGCGTGCGATTGCCGATTCGGCAGTTCTTTAGCTTCAGCGCCGCCCTGATCGGCGTGCTCGCAATCATTTTCGCCGGCCAGGGCATATCCGCCCTGCAGGCGGCGGGCTGGATCGGCAGCGAAAGCGTGCGCTTCATCCACATCCCCATGCTTGGCATCTACCCGACGGCGCAGACACTGTCGGCACAAGCCCTCGTGGTGCTGCTGATCCTGGCCGGCGTGGCATACAATCACTGGAGCCCCTCCCGACCCGCACCGGCCACTGGCCACTGAAGCGGCCGAGTTGCAACATCGCGGCCATGCCAAGATCAGGCGCCGCCCGTAGCGGGCTGGCGCCGAAAGCCGGCTGACCAGCTCGCGTCCCGCGGTGGCCTGATCGACGCCCCGAGCGACGCCGCCGGGCCGGGAGCCCGTTCTTCGCCTGATTTCCGTTGTCTTGTCATGAACGCCACGCGGCCTGCCGATAGAATGGGCAGAACGACAATACGACGTCCTCGACGCACAGCGATCGAGCGCAGGCACCCTTCAGAGCCGCCATGAACGATTCCGCCCCTCCGCATCGCTTGGTCTCCACCAATCGCCGCCCCTCGGCCGTTCGCATCCGGACCGGGCTCGCAAGCACCTGCGTGGTGGCTGCCGCCGTCTGGCTGGCACGCGCCGATCAGACCCCGACCGCTTGGCTGATCGCGGCGGCCCTGGCATGGCTGGCGTTCACCGTCCACGACGGTGAGACGCTGGTGGCGTCGCGATGGCGGCGATGGCGCGACCGCGCCCGGGACGCGGCCGTCGTGGGCGCGCTGGCCTGGTCGGCGGATCCGGGGGCAAGCCTCTGGGCCATGCCGGCCACCCTGCGTCAGGTGCCGACCCTCACCCATGGCGCGGCCGCGCTGATCGCGGCTGCCTTCCTGATGGCCAGTCTCATGGCGAGAACCCGGCGGCGGGCTGCGCTTCCCCATCCGGTTGCCATGGCGTTTCTGGCCGTCCCAACCGGATTCAGCCTTTTACTGCTCCTCGGCAACAGTGCGCTGCTGGCACACTGGGGTCAGGCGCTCACAGGCCCGGTTCTGGAGCCGGCCGCCCATGCGGCCCTCGGACGCACCCTGCTGCTCGGCGGCATCAATCTGGCGGCCGTGTGGGGGATGGGACTACTGGTCGACGGTCGGGCGAGCCGGGACCTGCGGCTGTGGACGACCGCGGTCCTCTGTGGCGCCTGGGCGGCATGGACACCGCTGATGGCCGACTGGGGCAGCAGCGCCGCACTGATCGGGTGGCATCCGCTGGCCGCGCTGACGGTCGTCGTCGCCACGGCCGCGGCGGCCCAGGCCGGCCTGTGGGCGCAGACGTTTTTCATCACGGCCTTGCTGATGCAGGGATTGCGTGACCAACGGCCGCAAACGGTGACGCTCGGACCACAGATCCGCGACGGCGCGACCAAAGGCGCCATTTATGGCGCCCTGTTCATGCTGATCCTGGGAATCGGCGCGCTGCTGTATCGCAATGCACCGTTCCGGCATGGGCTGGAGTCCATGCCCTGGCTCGCCGGCGCCCTGCTGGGCCCGCTGCTGTTCGGCCTGGCCCGCACGCTCATCGAAAGCTTCGACGGCAGCGCACCCTTCATCGGACGTCTGCGCCGCAATCTGCTGGCCCCGGACAACTACGCCCGTGGCGTGGTGCTGGGTTTCGGACTGGCACTGCTGATCGAGCGGAACGTGGTGGCCGCCGCTGCCGATCTGCGTTTCTTGAGTGGCTTTGTGGTGGGGGCGCTGGCGGGCGCGGGAGTGGATTGGCTGATGCACGGCGCCGCGCGTCTGCGCGGTCGGCGGCAACATTTCGATGCGCCACGCATCTACGCCTTCGCGGCGCTGCTGAGCGGCGGGGTCGGCGGCATGCTGGCCTGGTATTTCGACGCGGCCCAGTTGCAGACAGTGGGTGAAAAGCTCCTCCGCTACGCGCAGATTTCCGGCCCCGCAGCCGGCCAGCCGGTTTATGACTATGTCACCTACCCCCTGTTCAGCCGCTGGGGCGCCATCAACCTCGGCGCCGTATCCGGCGGCCTCAAGCAGTTCTATTGCGATTCCCTGGCCGGGGTCATCAACTGGTCCATCGCCGCGCCGCTGTTCAGCATCAACCTGATCGTTCTCAACGCGATTTTCAACCGCAGCCTGGAGCCCTTGCGCCATCTGTTGACGCGTGATGGCCTGGCGAATGTCGTGACCCAGGCCGTGCGGGTGCAGCGCTGGGGTCTCTGGATGGCGCCCATCATCCAGACTTTCCTCAAGATGGCGCCGCATCCGGCCTGGTACAACCAGGACGGCGCGATTCGCACGGGACTGGCCTCGGCGCAGGCCCTGCGCCTCGACGAGGCTGCGTTCCGCGAGTGGAGTCTGCAGACCTTTCTCGGCCTCATGACCTACGGCTGGCTGCGCATCCTGATCTGGTTCGATCACATGGGGTTGCGGGTCGCGACCCTCGTCAATCTCTCTTTCATCGGGCTGGATCGGCTCGAAGCGCGGTTGTCCCGGTGGCTTGGGCATGCCTCGCCCACCCCGGTGATCCCGGAGGGGATTCGCCGCTTCGCCACCTGGGCCCCGTTGCTGCTCCCGTTCTACATTCCGCGCGGCGCGGAATGGGATTTCGTCTGGCAGGAATCCCAGCGTCTTGCGACGGCGTCCGATGCCGCGCTCATACCGGCCGCCCGTCTGCTGCTGGGCGTCTATCTGGCGGCAGCGCTGGCGGGGATGCTCGGACTCATATGGATCTTCCGCCGCCTGCATCACACCCGCGAGGCGCATGCGGGGCGGCTCGTGCAGATGAGCAGCGGTCGCCTGCAGCTCGAGATGGACACCGATGGCAACAGTCGCGCACTGGTGCATACCGGGCACGGTCCGGCGCTGGACTTCTCGCGCCGCGCCGCCGACTGTGCCCTGCCCCACGGGCAAAGCTTCTATCTGCAGGACCTGCACCCGGATGGCGCGTTCGCCCGGCCCGTCGATCTGATGCGCGATGAAACCGACGGGACGCGACGGATCTGGCGGACCGCCGAAGGCAACGTGGCACTGACGCGGGCGCTGCCGGGCGGCCTCGAGGCGCGCATCACGGTCGAGCCGTGCACGCAGATCGAGGCCATGCGGTGGCGCATCCGGCTCGTGCAGCCTGGGACTCGAGCGCGCCGGCTGCGGCTCACCGGGTACCTGGAGTGGGCACTGAACCGACCGGACGCGTATCTGCGGCGACCCGACTTCAATGCCATCCACATCGGCGTGCGCTATCTCCTCGCGCAGTCCGCCTTGCTCGCCCACAACCGCCTGCTGGGCGGCGACAAGCCCGGCCGGGCTCCGTCCGGTTGCGGCTTCATGGCCTGCGAACCGCATCCGGCGGTTCGGTTGAGCGGATACGAGGATGATCGCAGCCGTTTTCTCGGGCGCGGCACGGCCCATGCGCCCGAGGCGCTCGTCCGGCAGACCCTGCGCGACCCGGCCGACGAGGGTCTGCTGTATCCGTTCGATCCCGCCGCGGCCCTGCAGGTGGAGCTGGATCTTGCGCCCGGGGAGCCTCTTGAAATCTCCTGGATTCTGGGCTGGGCCGACTCTGAATCCGCGGCGCTCGCGGCGCTGCGAGAATCTCCTTCGGACGCTGCGCCGAAGCCGCTCCATGCCATGCCCTCGCGCCGCGTGCTCCCCCGCCCCGGCCTTGCGCTCGACATGGGCTTCGACGCGCACGGCCCCGGTTTCGAAATGACCCCGGATACCCCGCGTCCCTGGACCCACATGCTCGCCAACCGTCAGGGGCATGGCGTACTGATCGGCAACGACGGCGCCCAGTTCTCGTTTTCCGGCAATGCCCAGCAAAACGGCCTGACGCCGTTCACGCTGGACACCATTCCCGCTCAATCCTGCGCGCAGGCGCTCTACATCACCGATCTCGAGACGGGAGCCCTGCTGAGTCCGGGCTTCACGCCGCTGCGTCAGGATGCCGCGCATCGGGTGCGTTTCGAGCCGGGCGAGGCCGTGCTGACCGCGGAAGATGCCGATCTCGCGCTGACGCTCCGGATCGTGGTGGCGCCGGACGAGCCGCTGGAAGTGCGTGTGTTGCGCGTGGAAAACCGCGCGCCCCATGCGCGGACCTTGCGGCTGACCGCGTACGCTCACCTCGCCCTGGCCGAACTGCCCCAGGACAGCCACCGGCAGATCGCGACTGCGTTCAACGCCGCGCTGGGCGCCTGTCTGTTCAGCCGCCCCGGGCAGATCTTCCACGAAGGCACGGGATTTCTGGCCATCGATCTGCCGGTCGAGGCGCACACCTTCAACCGGCAGGCCTTCTGGGGCGCCGCCGGCGATGCAACCCGGCCCGGCATGGCGCTCACCGGCCGCACCGAAACCGGCCGACTGCCCGATGACGCGACCGTGGCCGCGCTGTGCGGCGTGTTCACGCTCGAGCCCTACGGCACACGCGAGCTGGTGGTGCTGATGGGGCAGGCCGCGAGCGCAGCGGAGGCCGAGCGGCTGGTCAAAGCCCATAACGATCCGGCCGGCGGGCGCAACGCCATTGCCCACGCGCGCATGAGCTGGAAAGGCATCTTGGGGCAATTGCGCGTCGAAACCGACGATCCGGATTTCGACCGGCTCGTCAACGACTGGCTCCCCTATCAGGTGCTGACGGCCCGGCTCTGGGGGCGCCTCGGGCCGAACCAGCGCAGCGGCGCCTTCGGTTTTCGCGATCAACTGCAGGATGTGCTGCCCCTCATCTGGATCTGGCCCGCATTGGCGCGCGAGCAGATCCTCGCCCATGCCGCGGTCCAGTTCCGGGAAGGCGATGTGCTCAAATGGTGGCACCCGGCCGCCCGGGGCGGCATCGGGCTGGGACAGCGCAGCCGCGCCAGTGATCCGCATCTCTGGCTCCCCTATCTCACCGCCCAGTACGTCACGGCCAGCGGCGATTGGGCCGTGCTGGATACTGAACTGCCCTATCTCGAAGGTCGCCCGGTTCCGCCGGGTCAGCCGGATATCGCGTTCGTGCCGCGTATCTCGCGCGATGCGGACAGCCTCTATCGCCATTGCCGGCGCGCCCTCGATCTCGGTCTCGCCCAGCGGGGCGCCCGCGGTTTGCCCCTGATCGGCGCAGGCGACTGGAACGACGGGCTCGACCAGCTCGGACTCGAAGGGCGCGGGGAAAGTGGCTGGATGGCGCTGTTTTTGATCGACGTCCTGCAGCGCTTCCTGCCCTTGACCGAACGCATGGCCGGTGCCGCAGCGGCGGACCGCGATCGCGCCGCCATCGCGCAATTGCGGGCAGACTTGGATCGCTGCTGGATGGGCGATCGCTTCCTGCGCGCGACGAGCGATGCGGGGGACGATTTCGCCCCCTTGAGCGCCCTGATGTCCGCCTGGCCGGCCATCGCGGGCGCCACCGGTTTGGAGCGTGCCGAAACCGCATTGAATGCCGGCCTGGCCGGCCTCGAGACACCCGACCTGATCCGGCTGCTGAACCCGGCTTTCGATGCCGATAGCCGTCCCTACCCCGGCCGCATTGCACTCTATCCGCCGGGGGTGCGGGAAAACGGCGGCCAATACAGCCATGGCGCGACCTGGCTCATCGATGCGGCGCTGGCCCTGGGCGATCAAGCCGACCGGGCCGGCGACAAGGCGCGCGCCGATCACTGGCGCCGACGTGCCTGGGGACTCTGGCGCAAGCTCTCGCCGCTGGACAAGGACCCGCTGCGCTACGGCCTGCCACCGTATCAGCAAGCCGCGGACGTGTACTGGGGCGCCGGTCACGACGGCCGCGGCGGCTGGACCGGCTATACCGGCGCTGCGGCGCGCATGCTCTGGACCGCGTATGGTCTGCTGGGCCTGAAACTGGAAAACGGCAAGCTGCGCATCGATGCTGAAGTGGGCGTTCGGGAAGGCGTCCCGCGTCTGCGCGCGGTCCATTTTCGCGGGCACCGCCATGGACCGGACCTGCGCGACGACAACGGCCGGCAGGTGCCCCACGGACTGGGTTCCCGCACGCCTTGACCCGAACCCGCGGATGCGACGCCGAGACGGCCGTCGCGTCAGCCCGGATTCGCCCGACCTCGCGGCAGGACTGTTCAGGAACCGCGCCGGAGAGCGCCGGGCCCGCGGTCCTGGACGATGCGCGCAAGGTGACCCGAGACCGGGCAACCGCCAGCCGGGCCCCTCGGCTCACGCCATGATCTGCGCTTCCCGCAGGCGATGGATTTCGTCGCGCAGCTTCGCGGCCTGCTCGAATTCCAGATCGCGCGCGTGGCGCTGCATCTGGCTTTCGAGTTCCCGGATCTTCCTGTCCATGGCGGCGGGGTCGGTGAGCAGCCGCCGATCCTCGGGGCGCAGGCGCCGGCTCTTGTCCTGCAGCTTGCGGCCGGGAATGGCGCGGCCGGTCTCGAGGATGTCCTCGACGCGCTTGCGGATGCCCTGCGGGATGATGCCGTGCTGGGCGTTGAAGGTCTGCTGCTTGTG
>PKCW01000114.1 GCA_002862965.1 Pseudomonadota bacterium | reverse complement strand
TCCGG
Organism: Pseudomonadota bacterium; assembly: GCA_002862965.1. GTDB lineage: Bacteria > Pseudomonadota > Gammaproteobacteria > UBA5335 > UBA5335 > Macondimonas. The sequence goes on along the minus strand of PKCW01000114.1, from coordinate 14,116 downwards.
TTGTTCAACAACCCCGACGGCTGGATCGCGCGTTTTACCGGCGACGCCATTGCCGAACGTTTCCCCCGGTTGGGCTGATCCCCGGCGCTTTCCCGAGCCGGCGCGGCGTGCCCGAGCAAAAAAAGGCCACCCCAGGGGTGGCCTTTTGCATTGTCTTGGTGCCGGCGAGAGGAATCGAACCTCCGACCTGCTGGTTACGAATCAGCTGCTCTACCGACTGAGCTACACCGGCTTTGAAGGGCCGCTAGCATACCTGTTTTGAGCCGGATTCGAAAATCCTCGCGCCCGCTTCCCTGAGGTCAATGCTGTGGCAACGGCTGTGAATGGACGAAACGGGGAACCAGCATCGGCGTGGTTTCCCGGTAACGCACGTAGTCCGAGCCCAGATGCCGCATCAGGTCGCGTTCCTCGTAATGCACGCCGATCAGGATGTAGGCGGTCAGCGCTGCGGCAAGGAACAGGTGACCGACGGTCATGTAAGGCGTGATCCAGAACAGCAGCAGCATGCCGAACATCATGGGATGACGCACGTAGCGATAGAGGATGCCCATCTTGAACGGCACGGGCGTATGGGGGAGGCCCTTGTCGTATAGATAAGCCTGGCGCAGGCCAAACAGTTCGAAGTGGTCGGTGAGGAAGGTCGACCACACGGCGATGATGCCGCCGAGGCCGAGCAGCACCAGACACACGGTGACGAAGGGCTGCCAGGTGATGTGCCAGAGCACGCCCGGCATGGGCTGCCAGCAGGCCATGAGCACGATCAGCGCCACGCCTGATGCGACGATGTAGGCGCTGCGCTCCAGGTGCTCCGGAACAATGCGCGTCCAGCGCCGCTTGAAGGCCGGCCTGACCATGATGCTGTGCTGCAATCCGAACAGCACGATGAGCCCTAGATCGATGGCGATCGTTCGGCTCCAACTGCCTTTCAACGCGCCGCTGCCCGCCGTCCAGGGCAGCCAGAGGTCGTGCATGAACACGATCAGCCCGACCAGGCTGAGCATGGAAAAGACGTAGGCGGCGATCGCCAGTGGCAGTGCGCGGCGTGGTTGCATGGGTCATCTCCTCCTTGATTTTGCTTGTTGGAGACCGCGTCGTCCCCCGCCTTCACCGGGGTTTAAAGCAGAATATCCCTGAGTGGGCGACGCGGCGTCTCTTCCGGCACTTCGTCTGCCGTGCCGATGGCGATCAGCGCGATTGGGCGCAGTTCCGCAGGCACATTCAATGCGGCCCGCACCGCATCCTCATCGAAATCCCCGACCCAGGCGCTGGCAAGACCCGCCGCGACGGCCGCGAGTTGGGCGTAACTCGCGGCAATGGTGGCGTCCTGGAGCGCGTAGAGCACGGCTCCTCGCTCGCCATAGCGGCTTTGGGCGCGCGTGGGATCGGCGCAAAACACCAGGCAGGCGGGCGCCTCGGTCAGAAAAGCCTGATTGCCGGCGGCAGCCTGCAACGCCAGCCGTTGCTCGGGAGCGGTGGCGATGGCGATGCGATAGGATTGCAGATCCCCCGCGGAGGGCGCCGCGCAGGCAACCTCAAGAATGGCATGGAGCTGCTCACGGGAAACCGCTTGCCCGCTGCGGTAGCGCCTGACGGAGTGTCGGCGGCGGATGGTTTCAAAAAAATCCCACATCACCACTCCACCGGTCCATGGAAAAACCGGTCTCAGCCGGCGCTTTGCGCGCGCAGGGCGCGCATCTGCTGTTCCATATCCGAGAGTCCCAGTGCCTGGTAGGACTCGATCAGGATGTCCAGTGCGGGAACGACGGCATCGGTACCCGAAAACTCGGCCAGGACGTCCTGGGCACGGTTGGCGGCGGCGACGTAGGTACCGCGTTTCAGATAGTAGCGCGCGACCGCCAGGTCATGCCGGGCGACGCGATCTTTCAGGAACAGCATGCGCTGGCGGGCGTCGCCCGCGTAAGGGCTGTCCGGATAGCGCCGCAGCAGGTTGCTGAAGGCGGCAAAGGCGCCGCGGGCGTATTGGGTGTCGCGTTCGGCGCCATCGATGGTCAGCCACCGCCAGCGCACGGTGCTTTCGAGCAAGCCCAGACTGCGCTCGAAATTGATGCGCCCCTGCATGTAGAGCACGTAATCGGCATTCGGATGGCTGGGGTACTCGCGCAGGAAGCGCTGGGCCGTGGCGATGCCCTGCTCCCATTCACGCTGGCGGTAGTAGGCATAGATCAGCTCGATCTGCGCCTGCTGCGCGTAGGGACCGAAGGGATAGCGCGACTCGAGGGCGTTGAACCGCTTGATGGCGCCGTCGAAGCTCTCGCTTTGCAGCGCCTGGTGAGCTTCACGATAGATGTCGGCGGCCGGCCGGTTGGTGTCCACTGCCGGAGTCTTGTCGTCCTCATCGGCGTTGCCCGAACCCGTGGGCAGATAGGACAGCAGCGAACAGGCCGAAAGACCAAGTCCGAGCAGCAGCACGAGAACGGAGCGGGCGACGGAGCGCATGATTTAGACTTGACCTCGAAGCCGGCCGCAGCCGGATGAACGAAATATGCCGGAGTATAACAAAGCCATTGGAACCGATGACCTTACCGGGCGATGAAGCCCTCGTTCCCGACCCCTGCGAAGGGGCGGTCACCTTCAGTGTCACGGTGGACGGGACGGGGCGGCGCCTCGACCAGATTCTGGCCGAACGCTTCGCCGATCACTCGCGCAGTCGTCTGGTCGACTGGATCAAGGGGGGCTGCGTCCAGGTGGACGGTCGACCCTGCCGGCCCGCCGAGCGATTGCGCGAAGGCCAGCGGATCACCGTCCGGATCCCCGCCCCCGCCCCCGCCATTCCGTTGCAGCCCGAGCCCATCGGGCTCGACATCGTCCACGAGGACGATGAGCTGCTGATCATCGACAAGCCCCCGGGCCTGGTGGTTCACCCCGGTGCCGGCAATCCGGCCGGAACGCTGCAAAACGCCTTGCTGCACCATGCGCCTGCGCTGGTGCATCTGCCCCGGGCCGGGCTGGTGCATCGCCTCGACAAGGACACTTCCGGCCTCATGGTCGTGGCCAAGACGCTCACCAGCCATACCCGGCTCGTCAGCGCGTTGCAGGCGCGGGAGATCCGGCGGGAGTACGACGCCGTGGTCATCGGCGCGCTGCTCGCCGGCGGCACGGTCGACGCGCCGCTGGGCCGCCATCCGCGCGATCGGCTGCGCATCGCGGTGCGGGAAGGGGGACGGGATTCGCTCACCCATTACCGGGTGAGCGAACGCTATCCCCACCATACCCGCCTCAGGTTGCGGCTGGAGACCGGCCGGACGCACCAGATCCGCGTGCACATGGCGCATCTGGGCCATCCGGTACTGGGTGATCCGCTTTACGCGGGCCGCCTGCGACTGCCGGCCGGCATCGACCCGGCACTGGCCGATATCCTGCGGGGCTTCAGACGTCAGGCACTGCACGCCACGCGGCTGGGCCTCGTCCACCCCGGTAACGGCTCGGAACGGGTCTGGGAGCGACCGCCGCCCGCGGACCTACAGGCCCTGATCGCGGCGCTGCGGCAGCAGGGTGGCGCATGAGCGGGGCGGTGCCCAGTCTGGTTCAGCGCGGTGCCCTCGCACTGATCGTGCCCGACTGGCCGGCGCCGCCATCGGTGCGCGCGGCGGCCACCACCCGCTTGGGCGGCGTGAGCGCGGGCGCATATGCCCGCCTCAATCTGGGCGATCATGTCGGTGACGATCCGGCCGCCGTGGCCGCAAACCGGCGCCGGCTGGCCGAGTCGCTGGCCCTGCCGGCGGCGCCTTATTGGCTGCGTCAGGTCCACGGCACGGGTGTGGTACGCGCCGGTCGTGCCGAATCCCCCTCCGTCGAGGCTGACGGCTCCTGGACGGACGAGGCCGGCGTGGTGTGCGTCGTAGGGACGGCCGATTGCCTGCCGGTGCTGTTCTGCGACGCGAACGGGTCGCGGATCGCCGCCGCGCACGCCGGCTGGCGCGGGCTGGCGGCCGGGGTGCTGGAAACCACGGTCGGTGCGCTCGGGGTTCCACCGGAGCGACTCCTGGCCTGGCTGGGCCCGGCCATCGGCGCGACGGCGTTCGAGGTGGGACCTGAGGTGCGCGAGCGCTTTCTCGACGTCGACCCGTCTGCGGCAGCGGCTTTCTGCCGGGGCCGGGATGACCGCTGGCTGGCCGATCTGGCACAGCTCGCGCGCCTGCGGCTGCGCCGGCTGGGCGTGACGGGCATCTGGGGCGGGCACTGGTGCACGGCCGGCGATCCCGCGCGGTTCTTTTCCTACCGACGCGACGGGGTGACGGGCCGCATGGCCACGTTGATCTGGCGGACCTGAGCCGTCCGACGCTGCCGGCTGAGCGACCGGTGAAGCATGTGGCAGGACGAAAGGGATGGCGGCGTACCGCCATCCCCGATCGGCTGTTCTGGTGCTTACTTATTGCGCACGAAGGAGCTGGAGACGCCCAGCGAGAAGCTGTTGGTGTAGGCGATGTTACGGGCCGGGTTCAGGTTGTTCACCGCAGTGTAGGTCGTGGTGGGCACCACGCCGACGGTGTAGCCATAGCCGTAGCTGGTGGGAGAATTGCTGAAACCGAAGCCCAGCGCAGGGTTCAGGTTCCAGCCATAGGAGAACGCCTGGCCTTGCACATTGGACAGCGCGGCATCGTCCATCTCGACCGCGGCGGCCTGCGAAGCCATGGGAGCGACGGCCAGCAGCGCGAGCATCATCAGGGATTTGCGGTTCATGCGTAGATTCCTCAATGGGGTGCGGGGGGACACCAGACCGTAGGGATCGGCCGGGCGGGATCGAGAATAGGCCGACCTGCGCTGCGGTCGCATGACTTATTTGTGAAGTATTTCTTACTCGTCAATTGCGTCGCACGACAGCAGGTCCAAAAACCTCCCATGCCTCGCGCTCAGGCCAGTGCGGCGCTCATAACGATATGTTTGTTATAGAAAGAAACGAGGAAATGGCGGGTGAATCGGGGAGATTCGAGGAGAGGTCGGAAAGAAGCGCCCAGAGGCACCTTTGCCGCATTGTGACGTCCAGACTCTTTAATCATTTCTTGATTTTGACAAAGGGACGTTCAGGCGAAGGGCGGTTGCCTGAAAGCGCAGGTGGAGGCGGCAAACGGGAATGGCGGCGAGGTCACCATCCCCGAAGGTGCTTTCCCGGGCGATCAGCCGGCGAGGCGCACCGCCAGTTCCGCCACGCGCCGCCCCTGGTAGCGGGCAACCGTGGCTTCCTTCTCGGAGACCTGCCGGCTGCCGTCGCCGCCGGCCAGCGTGGCCGCGCCATAGGGCGAACCGGCGGTGACCTCGGAGATATCGGACAGCATCTGCCCGGCCACATCCCCGTAGCCCAAGGGCACGATCAGCATGCCGTGGTGAGCCAGCGTGTGCCAGAAGGAGGTCACGGTGGTTTCCTGGCCGCCGCCCACACCGGTGCTGGTGAACACGCTGGCCAGCTTGCCGTTGAGGGCGCCCTGCGCCCACAGCCCGCCGGTCTGGTCGAGGAAACTGCGCATCTGCCCGGTCATGTTGCCGAAGCGGGTCGGGGAGCCGAAGAGGATGGCGTCGTACTCGGCCAGCTCGGCCGGCGTGGCGACGGGCGCGGCCTGATCGAGCTTGGCGCCGAACTGGCGCGCCTGTTCCTCAGGAATGGTTTCCGGCACGCGCTTGACCGTCACTTGAGCACCGGCCACCGAACCGGCCCCTTCGGCGACGAGCTGCGCCATCGTTTCGATGTGACCATACATGGAGTAATAGAGGACGAGGATCTTGGCCATGATGCGCTCCTTGGCAGACAGGACGGGATGCGGTTTCAGCCGCGGATGAAATGGTCTGGACGATCCCTCGAGATGGCCCGACGTTTCCTGGCAGGGGGGCCATTTGGAGTCCGGGGTCAGGATAGCCGATCCGGGTCACCTGTTTGGCATCGGTCGCTGGCGTCGGCCCGTTCTTGGGTCGGTCGTCGGCATATTCCCGGCGCCAAGTCTCGATCCGTATTCAGTCGCGGAAGCCGTGCCGGCGGCACGGGTCCTTCTCCGCCATGCCAGCGCCCGCCTCACGCAGAATCGATGACCTGCGGTTCCGAAAACCGCTTCTTCACGTCCAATCTCCCGGTCAGGTGGGATCGGACTCCAGATCAAACCACGACTCAAATCGGGGGACGTCGCTGGCTCGGGCGTAACCACAGCGATGTGCCGGGCGGCAGCGTGCAGACCAACCGGGCCTGCAACCGGCGCGGCGCCCGGTTTCACCACGGCATTGCAAGACCCCCGGCCGGGGCTTTCAGTCCCCACCCTCACGAAAGCTCATCCAGACGTACAGCGCCGCGCCGACCGTGATGGCCGAATCGGCGAGATTGAAGGCGGGCCAGTACCAGTCCCGGTAATAGAGCTGGATGAAGTCGATGACGTGGCCGTGCAGGGCACGGTCGACGGCATTGCCGAGCGCGCCGCCGAGGATGAGCGCAAAGGCGAGCGGCCAGAGGATTTCCCGCTCCGGGCGCAGCAGCAGCCAGCGCAGCAGGACACCGCCCACGCCCAGCGCGAGGGCCAGAAAGAACCAGCGCTGCCAGCCGCCCGCGCCCGCCAGGAAGCTGAAGGCCGCGCCGGGGTTGTAGGCCAGCGTCAGATTGAACAAGCCCGGCACGACCGCGTGCGGCGTGTAGGGCGCAAGCAGGGCTTCGGCGAGCTGTTTGCTGGCCTGATCCAGACCCAACAGCGCTGCCACCAGCCCCAGCCAGAGGACCAGGCGCACCGGCCGATCGAGGATCCGCGGCGCGCCGTCTGTCGTGGCTGCGCTCATGCCCACTGCCGGTCCTCACCGGACCCCGCGACATTGCCGGCGCAGCGCCCGCAGAGGTCGGGATGATCGGGATGGCTGCCGACATCCGCGCGCCGGTGCCAGCAGCGCGGGCACTTGGCATGCTCCGCGGGGCGAATGGCGATCCACAGCTCATCACCGCCGGGCAGGGTCGCGTGCACGGCCTCGGGCACGCGCGCCGTCTCCCGGGCCAGACGGGCCTCGGAGGTGATCAGCGCAAAACGCAGTTCGCCCGCCAGCGGCGCGAGCGCCTCGTAAAGCTCCTGCCCGGCGTAGAGATCGACCTCGGCTTCGAGATTGGCGCCCGCCCCGGTTGCCACGCGCCAGCGCTCGAGCTCGGGGCCGACGCATTCGCGCAGCGCCAGCACGCGCGCCCACAGCGCCTCGTCCGCGGCGACCTCGGGCAGCACGTGCCATTCCGCGAGGAACACCGAGTCCGCCCGCGCGCCGGGCAGCGACCGCCAGATTTCCTCGGCGGTGAAGCTCAAGACCGGCGCGATCCAGCGCACCAGCGCCTCGGCGAGATGGTAGAGCGCGCTCTGCGCCGAGCGCCGGGCGCGGCTGTCGGCAGGCGTGGTGTAGAGCCGGTCCTTGATCACGTCGAGATAAAACGCGCCCAGATCCACCGAACAGAAATTGTGGACGTCCTGATAGACGCGGTGAAACTCGAAACGCGTGTAGGCCTCGCGCAGCCGCTCCTGCAGGGCGCTCGCGCGATGCAGGACCCAGCGGTCGAGCGACAGCAGCTCCGGAGCGGGAAGCGCATCGGTCGCCGGCTCGAAGCCCTTGAGATTGGCGAGCAGGAAGCGCGCCGTGTTGCGGATGCGCCGGTAGGCGTCGCTGATGCGATTCAGGATCTGCTGGGAAACCGCCATCTCGGCGCGATAGTCGGTGGCGGCCACCCACAGCCGCAGCACATCGGCGCCGAGCGTGTCCACCACCGCCTGCGGCGCGACCACGTTGCCGCGCGACTTGGACATCTTCTGGCCTTTCTCGTCGACCGTGAAGCCGTGCGTGAGCACCGCGCGATACGGCGCCGCGCCACGCCGCGCGACCGCGGTCAGCAGCGAGGACTGGAACCAGCCGCGGTGCTGGTCGGAGCCTTCCAGATAGAGGTCGGCCGGGAAGCCCAGCTCGTCGCGCCGCTCGAGCACCGCCGCGCTGCTCACCCCGGAGTCGAACCAGACATCCAGCGTATCGTTCACCTTTTCATAGTCGACCGCCGCCGCGCCCAGCAATTCGGCCGGATCGAGATCGAACCAGGCCTGGATGCCGGCCTGCTCGACGCGCGCGGCGACCTGCTCCATGAGCGGGACCGTGTCGGGATGCAGCGCGCCGGTGCGCCGATGGACGAACAGGGCCAGCGGCACGCCCCACAGGCGCTGGCGCGACACGCACCAGTCCGGGCGCTCGGCCACCATGCCGCGGATGCGCTCCTCGCCCCAGGCCGGCAGCCACGCCACGCGCGCGATCTCGCTCAAGGCCGTATCGCGCAGACCGGCGGCGTCCATGGCGATGAACCATTGCGGCGTGGCGCGGAAGATGACCGGCGTCTTGTGCCGCCAGCAATGCGGATAGCTGTGCCGCAGCCGCTCGACGTGCACCAGCGTGCCGGCGGTCTTGAGCAGCTCGAGCACGGCGTCGTGCGCCGTGAGGACGGGCGTGCCGGCCAGATCGGGAACATCCGCGAAATAACGGCCATCCGGCCCCACCGGATTGTCCACCGGCAAACCGTAGCGCTGCCCGACCGCATAGTCGTCCGGGCCATGCGCGGGGGCGATGTGCACGAGGCCCGTGCCGGTGCCGGTGGTCACGAAATCAGCCAGGATCACGGGCACTTCGCGCGCCTGGAAGGGATGCCGCAGCCGCATACCCTCCAGCGCCGCGCCCGGCCCATAGGCCAGCACGCGATGGTGCTCGATGCCCCAGCGCGCCAGCACGGCGTCGACCTCGGCCTGGGCCACCACGAGCCGCTCGCGGCCGCGCGCGCCCTCCACCTCGATCAGCACGTAATCCAGCTCGGGATGCACCGCCACGGCCTGGTTGGCGGGCAGCGTCCAGGGCGTGGTGGTCCAGATCACGACGGAAACCGGCCCCGCGCCCTTGCCCTCCGGCGCGTGCTGCAGTCGCGCGAACAGCACTTCCGGCTCCGGGCAGGGGAAGCGCACGTCGATGGCGAGCGACTGGTGCTCGGCATATTCCACCTCGGCCTCGGCCAGCGCAGAGCCGCAATCGACGCACCAGTGCACCGGCTTGGCGCCGCGCTGCAGATGGCCGTTGGCGACGATGCGGGCCAGGGCGCGCACGATGTCGGCCTCGTAGGCCGGATCCATGGTGAGGTAGGGATGCGCCCAGTCGGCGAGCACGCCGAGCCGGATGAAATCCTCGCGCTGGCGGGCGACCTGGGCCTCGGCATAGGCCCGGCAGGCGCGGCGGAAGTCCCGCGCGCCGTTCACGCCCGGCTTGCCCTGCGCCTTTTCCACCGCCAGCTCGATCGGCAGGCCATGGCAGTCCCAGCCCGGCACGTAGGGGACGTCGAGGCCGTCCAGCAGACGGCTCTTGTTGATGATGTCCTTCAGGATCTTGTTGACCGCATGGCCGATATGGATCTCGCCGTTGGCATACGGCGGGCCGTCGTGCAGGACGAAGCGCGGCCGGCCCGCGCGCGCCGCACGGACCTTCTCGTAGAGCCGGGTCTGCTGCCAATGCGCCAGCAGCGCCGGCTCACGCCGGGCGAGGTCGGCCTTCATGGGAAAATCGGTGCCGGGCAGATTGAGCGTTTGCTTGTAATCCATGGGTCTCTCGGTCGACCGGGTCATTCGGCCCAGCCGGGTTGGCTGAAATAGTCACGCGCCGCCTGCGCGTCGCGGGCGATCTGCTCGCGCATGAGGTCGACAGACGCAAAGCGCTGTTCATCGCGCAGATGTTTGAGGAAAAACACGCGCATGCGCTGGCCGTAGAGGTCGCCGGCCGGCTCCAGCATATGCACTTCGAGCAGGGTTTCCCGGCCGTTGACGGTCGGTCTGGTCCCAAGGCTCGCCACGCCGGGCCGCACCGCGCCGTGGCTGAGTTGCGCCTGGACCACGAAGATGCCGCGCAGGGGACTCACGCGCCGGCGCACCGGCAGGTTGGCCGTGGGAAAGCCCAGTTCGCGGCCCAATTTTTCGCCGTGCACCACGCGCCCGCACAGGCTGTAGGGGCGACCCAGCAACTGCCTCGCCTGGCGCAGATCGCCCGCCGCCAGACAGGCGCGGATGCGGCTGCTGCTCACCCGCTCGCCGTCCACGCTCAAGGTCAGGGTCCGGTGCACACCGAAGCCGGCCTGCTCGCCCATGCGGCGGAGCAAAGCGAAATCCCCCTCGCGACCGCGTCCGAACCGGAAATCATCGCCGACGACGAGTTCCCGCACGCCCAGCCCCTGGATCAGCAGACGCTCGACGAACGCGGTCGCCGAGAGCTGCGCCAAGGCCCGGTCGAAGCGCAGGCACAACACCCGGTCGACGCCCGCCCCCGCCAGCTCGCCGAGCTTCTCCGGCAGCCGGCTGAGGCGTGCCGGCGCCCCTTCTGCAGCGAAATATTCCTGCGGCGAGGGCTCGAACGTCACGACGGTGACGGGCAGCCCCCGCGGCCGGGCCAGATGGCGGACCTGATCCAGCACCGCCTGATGGCCCAGGTGGACGCCGTCGTAGTTGCCGATCGTGGCCACACAACCGCGGTGCGACGGACGCAGATTGTGGACACCCCGGATCAGTTCCATGGCCGGCCTGCAGCGAAAGGGCTTGATTATAAAGTCTTGGCCGCGCTTGTCACCGCCGCCTCGGCGGGCATACGGAAATGTCGCGGCCGCATGCCCAGAATCCACAGCAGCGCGGGATAGGCCAGCGCCACCGCAGTCAACACCACGCCGAGCGCCAACAGACGCTCACGACCGGCGATGGCGACCCAATACGAAGCCGCTGGCACCCAGAGCCACAGGCCCGCACCGATCGCGCCGTTGGCGAGCACCATGCGCATCAGAAACCGCGGCCAACCGGGGCTGGGCGTGTAGACCCCGGCGCCGCGCAGGCCGCGATAGAGCAGCAAGGCGTTGAGATAGGCCGCCAGACTGGTCGACAGGGCCAGGAAGGCATGAGGCGCCGGCAGGCTGCGCTGCAGCGCGGGAATGAGCAACAGCAGATTGAGCGTGGTGTTGACACCCATGGCGATCAGCCCGATCCGCACCGGCGTGCGGGTGTCCTGGCGCGCGTAATAGCCGGGCACCAGCACCTTGACCAGGATGAAGCCGGTCAGCCCGAGGCCGTAGGTGGACAGCGCCGCCGCGGACATCGCCACGTCGTGCCCCTCGAATGCCCCGCCGTGAAACAGGGTCGCCAGCAGCGGATGCGCAATGACGCCCATCATCACGGCGGCGGGCAGGCTGATCAGCAGGGCGCAGCGCAGGGCCCAGTCGAGCGTCGTCGAGAAGTGCGCCGGGTCGGCGGCGGCATGACGGGCCGACAGGTGCGGCAAAATCACGGTGGAGAGCGCGATGCCGAACACCCCCAACGGAAACTCCATCAGCCGGTCGGCGTAATAGAGCCAGCTCACGCTGCCCACCGCGAGAAAGGAGGCGATCAGCGTATCGATCAGCAGATTGACCTGGGCCACCGAGGAACCGAACAGCGTCGGCACCATGAGCGTCATCACGCGCCGCACCGGCGGATAGTGCCAGCCCCAGCGCGGCCGCGGCAGCAGGCCCTGGCGTGCCAGGAAGGGCAACTGGAAGGCGAGCTGCACCGCACCGGCGATGAACACCCCCCAGGCCAGCGCATAGACGGGCTCGGCCATGCGCGGCGCCACCCACAAGGTCGCCGCGATCAGGCAAAGGTTGAGCAGCACCGGCGTGAAGGCCGGCACTGCGAACTGCCCGTAGGTGTTGAGCAGGCCGGACGCGAACGCGGTGAGCGAGATGAACAGCAGATAGGGGAAAGTGATGCGCAACAGGCTGATGGCCAGTTCACGCTGACCGTGGGCGCCATCGAAACCGGGCGCGAAGAGGAAAATCAGCACCGGCGCGAGGACCACCCCGAGCACGGTCACGATGAGCAGGATGCCGCCGAGCGTGCCGGCCACACGATCGGCAAAGGCGCGCACCTCTGCCAGATCGCCCTCGGCCCGCCGCTCGGCCAGCACGGGAATGAAGGCCTGCGAGAACGAACCCTCGGCGAACAGGCGGCGCAGGAAATTCGGGATCTTGAAGGCGACGAAGAAGGCGTCCATCGCCGGGCCGGCACCGAACGCCCGCGCCATGAGCAGATCGCGCACGAAGCCGAAACCGCGCGAGAGCAGCGTCATCGCGCTGACCACCGCCGTGGATCGCATCAGACTATGAGCCATGGCAACGCGCCTCTACCGTCTGCAGCCGGGCCGCCGGTCCGGCGGAAGGCAGCCATGGTAGCGATCGCGATTCGCCGCCGCCATGGGACGCCGGCCGCCCTTTCCCGGTTTGACATTCGCCACCCCCTGACGCATGATTCGCTCCTTTCACTCGGTGGGACTTCCGCCGTTCATCCCCATTGCAAGCGGACAGAGAGACGATGGCGAACACCAAGCAGGCCGAAAAGCGGGCACGACAGGCTGAAGACGCGCGCCAGCGCAACATCAGCCACAAGACGCGCATGCGCACGGCGATAAAGAAAGTGATCAAGTCGGCCGAAGGCGGTGATCTGGCTACCGCCCAGTCACAGTTCGCCGTGGCGGTTCCCGTCATCGACAGCATGGTCAACAAGGGCCTCGTCCACCGCAACAAGGCGGCCCGCCACAAGAGTCGCCTGAACAAGCGCCTCAAGGCGCTGAGCCAATCCAGCGCCAGCTGATCCCAGACAGGCGCCCGAAAGACCCCGCTCGATGCGGGGTTTTTTTCGCCCGTGGCAACGCTCGCGACACCGTTCGGCCGCCATGCAGTTCGGCTACCATTGGGCCACCGGAGCGATCCCCGCTCCCCCATGGAAGGAGAACCTCGCATGACGACCGCCTACTGGTGCGTGCTGATCGCCGCCATCATCCCCATGCTGATGTCCACGCTGGCCAAGGCCGGCGGCAAGGGCTTCGACAACGCTGCCGTGCGCAACTATCTGGAACCCAGACCGGCTGGCGGCAGCGCGCCAACTGGGCCCAGCAGAACGGCTATGAAGCCTTCCCGCCGTTTGCTGCCGCCGTGATCATCGCGCATCAGGCCGGCGCCGCCCAAGGCACGATCGACACGCTGGCCGTCGCCTTCGTCATCATCCGGTGCATCTATGGCGCGGTGTACCTCGCCGATCTGGCGACACTGCGCAGTCTGGTGTGGGCCGCGGGGTTCGCCTGCGTGGTCGGCCTGTTCGTCGCTGCCACCTGAGCGCAGCGGCGCCGCCCCAGCTTCGGCTTGTCCCGCAGCCGACGGCTGGGCACCGTCATCCTCAACCCGAACGTCGCCGGCGCGTCGATCGGGCTCAGCTCACCACCATGTTGTCCCGGTGGATGAGTTCCGGCTCGTCGAGATAGCCCAGCAGTTCCGCGATGCGGCTGCTGGGCTGCCCCTGGATGTGCCGGCATTCCTCGGCGCTGTAGTTGACCAGCCCGCGTGCCACCTCGACACCATCCGGGCCCCGACAGAGGACCACGTCCCCGCGCCGGAAATGTCCCGTCACGGCCGTCACGCCGACCGGTAACAGGCTGCGCCCGGCCTCCCGCAACACTCGCACCGCGCCGGTATCGAGCACCAGTTCGCCGCGCACCTGGAGGTGGCCGTTGATCCACTGCTTGCGGGCTGCCAGAGGCTCGCTGGCGGGATGCAGGAGCGTGCCCACCGCTTCCCCGCGCGCGACGCGCAGCAACACCTCGGGATGCCTGCCGCTGGCGATCACGGTCGCGGCACCGCTGCGCGCCGCCCGGGCCGCCGCCGTCAGCTTGGTGAACATGCCCCCCCGGCCCAGCGCGCCGGGCGTCGGCGTCGCCATGGCCAGCAACTCGGCGTCGCCCGCGCGCCCTTCCTGAATCAGCCGGGCTTCGGGATCGTTGCGCGGATCCCGCTCGTACAGGCCTTCCTGATCGTTCAGGATCACCATCAGTTCAGCTTCGACCAGATTGGTGACCAGCGAGGCGAGGCTGTCGTTGTCGCCGAAGCGCAGTTCGTCGGTGCTGACCGTGTCGTTTTCGTTGATGATGGGGATGGTGTCGAGCGCGAGCAGGGTCTTCAGCGTGCTGCGCGCGTTGAGATGCCGCTGGCGGTCGGTGAGATCGGCATAGCTCAGCAGGATCTGCGCCGCGTGCAGGCCGTGGCGCGCAAACTCGGTCTCATAGGCCTGGATGA
>PKCW01000025.1 GCA_002862965.1 Pseudomonadota bacterium | reverse complement strand
CGCAAGGTGCATGCGGGCGAGCGCTATCTCGATGCCGATCTGGCGCGCGGCATGGCGCTCTCGCGCATGCCCGGGACCAAGTCCGTCGGCCTTGCCGACCTGTCCCAGCGCGAAATGCAGGTCATGATGATGGTGGTGCAGGGACGATCGATCCAGGAAATCTCGGACAAGCTGTTCATCAGCCCGAAAACGGTCAACACCTACCGCTACCGCCTGTTCGAGAAATTGTGCGTGAACAACGACGTCGAGTTGACCCGCCTCGCCATGCGCCACGGCTTGATCGATCTGAATGCCGGCTAGACCGTTCCATGTCCCCGCAACGGGAGTCTGAGTCGCACGGCGAGCCTGCCGTTTCGGAGCCGGAGCGTCTGCGGTCTGGCGCATGGCCGTGCCGGCAGCCTGCGCAGCCATGAGTTCCCCGTTGCTGCCTGGCCCGGACGCCCCGGAAGCCACATTTGATCCGCGCTGCCGTCTGTGCCCCCGGTTGGCGGCGTTCAGCGATGAAAACGCGACGCGGCATCCCCACTATCACAATGCGCCCGTCGCTGCTTTTGGATCGGATGATGCGCGGCTGCTGATCGTCGGACTCGCGCCCGGCCTGCACGGCGCGAACGCCACCGGACGGCCGTTTACCGGAGATTATGCGGGCGAGCTGCTCTATGAAACCCTGCATGCCTACGGCTTCGGCACGGCCGCGGCCTCACGCCACGCCGGAGACGACTTGCAATTGCGCGACTGCCGCATCACCAACGCCGTGCGCTGCGTACCGCCGCTGAACCGGCCGCTGCCCGAGGAGATCCGCCGCTGCCTGCCCTATCTGCGGCACGAGCTCGCCGTGCAGCCCACGCCGGGCGTCGTGCTGGCCTTGGGGCGGGTGGCTCATGAGGCGGTCCTGCGGGCACTGGGGCTGCGTCTGGCGAGTCATCCGTTCGGCCATGGCGCGAGTGCCCGACTCCCGGAGGGTCGCATCCTGCTGAGCTCCTATCATTGCAGTCGCTACAACACCTCGACCGGCCGGCTGACCGCCGCGATGTTCCGCGCCGTGGTCGCCGAAGCGCGGGAACGGTTGGAATCGCGTGGTTGAGTTGCCGCCGGAACATTTCGATTTCCGCAGTTTCGTGCGCGCGCTGCCCGATCGGCCCGGCGTCTACAGCATGCGCGGCGAGCGCGGCGAGCTGTTGTATGTCGGCAAGGCGCGACGGTTGCGGGCGCGCGTCGGCAGCTATTTCCGGCGCGCCGGCCAAAGCGCCAAGACCACCGCATTGATGACGCGTGTGAAGGACATACAGGTTACCGTCACGCGCACCGAAGCCGAAGCCTTGCTGCTGGAAAGCAATCTCATCAAGGCGCACCGGCCGCGCTACAACGTCGTGCTGCGGGACGACAAGAGCTATCCCTATGTCCACCTGACCGGCAATCATGCCTTCGCGCGGATCCGGTTCTACCGCGGCGCGTTTCGTCGCGATGGCCGCCTGTTCGGGCCCTATCCCAACGCCGGCGCCGTGCGGGCCGCGCTCAAGGAACTGCAACGCCTGTTCCGGCTGCGGGTCTGTGAGGACGCCGACTTCGCCCGTCGCGAGCGGCCCTGTCTGCAGCATCAGCTCGGGCGCTGCTCCGCGCCGTGCGTCGGCCTGATCGCGGAGACGGACTATGCCCAGGATGTGCGGGACGCGGTGCGTTTCCTGGAAGGATTCGGACAGGAAGTCATCGAAGATCTCGTGGCGCGCATGGAAGAGGCCGCCCGGCGGCTCGAGTTCGAGCGCGCCGCGGTCTTTCGCGATCGCATCGCGCGCCTGCGGCAGATTGCCGTGCGGCAGGACGTGAGCACGCAGGGCGGGGACGTCGACGTGCTGGCGGTGGCCCTGGAAGGCGGAACGGCGGTGCTGTCCCTGGGCCTGGTGCGCGGCGGGCAGCATCTGGGTCATCAGGTGTTCACTCCCCAGTTGCCGCCCGACACCACAGCGGCCGAGTTGCGGACGGCGTTTCTCAGCCAGCACTACGAGCAGGTCCCGCCCCCTCCCGAGATCCTGCTGGACGGCGACATCGAGGACGCGGCGCTGCTCGGCGAGGCGCTCTCGGCGGCGGCCGGGCATGGCGTCGCCCTGCGGCAGCCGCAACGGGGGCAGCGGATGCGCTGGGTGGAGCTGGCGCGCACCAATGCGGCCGAAGCCTTGCGGTTGCGGCAGACCGGTGGCGCCAATCTGAAGCTCCGCTTTGACGATCTCGCGGCGGCTCTGGAGTTGCCTGCTGTCCCGCAGCGGCTGGAGTGCTTCGATATCAGCCATACCCAGGGCGAGGCGACCGTGGGCAGTTGCGTCGTGTTCGACGCCGAGGGCCCCCTCAAGAGCGCCTACCGGCGCTTCAACATCGCTTCGGCGGCCGGCGGAGACGATTACGGCGCCCTGCGTGAAGCCTTGCGGCGCCGCTATGAACGACTGGTGCGCGAGGAGGCCGCCCTGCCTGACGTCAGCTTCATCGATGGCGGTCGCGGCCAACTGGCCGTCGCCGAGGCCGTGCTGGCCGATCTGGGCCTGGACGGTATCCGGCTGGTCGGTGTGGCGAAGGGGCCTGCGCGCAGGGCCGGCGAGGAACAACTCTTTCTGCCCGGAGAGACCGAGCCCCTGCGGCTGGATCCCCATCGGCCGGCCTTGCATCTGATCCAGCAGATTCGCGACGAGGCACATCGGTTTGCCATCACCGGCCATCGCCAGCGCCGCGCGCGTGCGCGCAACCGATCGACGCTGGAAGACATTCCGGGTCTTGGCCCGAAACGCCGCCAGCAGCTTTTGCGCCAGTTCGGTGGCTTGCCCCAGCTGATGCGGGCGGGTGTGGCGGAGTTGTCGCGGGTCCCTGGAATCAGCGATAGTCTGGCGCGGAAGATCCACGCCGAGTTGCATCCGGAATCGACATGAGACACGCATGCCCCTGAATTTCCCGATCTGGCTGACCGTCTCGCGGATCCTGCTGATCCCGCTGTTCGTGGTGGTGTTCTATCTGCCGTGGCCGCATGCCCGGATCGCGGCCTCGCTGATCTTCATCATCGCGGCGCTCACCGATTGGCTCGATGGCTATCTGGCGCGCCGCTGGGACCAGACCTCCGCCTTCGGCGCCTTCCTCGACCCGGTGGCCGACAAGTTGATCGTGGCCGTCGCGCTGATCCTGGTGTTGCAGCGCGACGCCCGCGTGCTGATCGCGCTGCCGGTGGCCATCATCATCAGCCGCGAGATCACCGTCTCCGCCTTGCGGGAATGGATGGCCGAGATCGGTCAGCGCGCGCGGGTGGCGGTGTCGTGGCTGGGCAAGCTCAAGACGACCGCGCAGATGACGGCGCTGATCGCCCTGATCGGTTTCGAGCACGGCCACGCGCTCTACTGGCTCGGCGTTGCCGCGCTCTATGTGGCCGCCGCATTGACGCTGTGGTCGATGGCCGCTTATCTGCGGGCCGCGTGGCCCACGCTGCGCGCCCGGTCCTGACCGGCGCGGTCGCCATTCCCTTCACACGGTACCGAATCTCATGCCCAAACGTGGAAAGAGCAGCGCCTCCTGGCTGCGTGAGCATTTTTCGGATCCTTACGTGCAGCGCGCCAAGGCCGAGGGCTGGCGCTCCCGGGCCGTCTTCAAGCTGCAGGAGATCGATGAGCGCGACCGGTTGCTGCGGCCGGGCCTCAAGGTCGTGGATCTGGGCGCCGCGCCCGGCGGTTGGTCGCAGTATGCGGCCCGCAAGGTCGGTTCGCAGGGGCGTGTGGTGGCTTTCGACCTGCTGCCGATAACCCCCTTGCCGGGCGTGGTGTGTCTGCAGGGCGATTTTCGGGAGCGGGAGGCGCTCGACGCCATGTCCGAGGCATTGGCTGGCCAGCGGGTCGATCTGGTGCTCAGCGACATGGCGCCAAACACCAGCGGGGTCGAGGCGGTCGACCAGATTCGGTCGCTGGCGCTGGCCGAGACCGCCGAGAGCTTCGCCGTCGACGCCTTGCAGCCGGGTGGCGATTTTCTCGTGAAGCTGTTCCAGGGGCCGGGCTTCGATGATTTCGTCCGACGCATGCGGGAGCGCTTCGGCAAGGTGGTGGTGCGCAAGCCCAAGGCGTCGCGGGACCGCAGCCCGGAGGTTTATTTGCTGGCCCGGAACTATGCTCTATAGTAGGGTCTAACCGAAAGACTCCAACCGTCTGGCTTTCCACAGAAGCTTTCCACAGGCGCCTTTCAAGAGGGCCGATACATTGAACGACATGGCAAAGAATCTGATTTTGTGGGTGGTCATCGCCGCGGTGCTGATGTCCGTGTTCAACGGCTTCGGCACACGTGCGCCGAGCGCCCAGAAACTGCCTTATTCCGACTTCCTGGTTCAGGTGCAGGATGGCGCGGTGACGCGGGTCGAGATCGACGGCCGCAAGATCGTCGGACAGCTGTCCAGCGGCGAGCGGTTCACCACGTATAGCCCCGAAACCAGCAACTCCAAGCTCGTCGCCGATCTGCTGGAACAGAACGTGACGGTGGTGGGCAAGGAGCCGGAACAGCAATCGCTGCTGATGCAGATTTTCATTTCCTGGTTCCCCTTCCTGTTGCTGATCGGCGTATGGATCTTCTTCATGCGTCAGATGCAGGGCGGCGGAGCGGGTCGCGGCGCCATGAGCTTCGGCAAGAGCAAGGCGCGCATGCTGCAGGAGGATCAGGTCAAGGTGACTTTCGCCGACGTGGCCGGTTGTGACGAGGCCAAGGAAGAAGTCGTCGAGCTGGTCGAGTTTCTGCGTGATCCCGGCAAGTTCCAGCGGCTGGGGGGCAAGATTCCGCGCGGCGTGCTGATGATCGGGCCTCCGGGTACCGGCAAGACCTTGCTGGCCCGCGCGATCGCCGGCGAGGCCAAGGTGCCCTTCTTCACCATCTCGGGTTCGGATTTCGTCGAGATGTTCGTCGGCGTGGGCGCCAGCCGGGTGCGCGACATGTTCGAGCAGGCCAAGAAGCACGCGCCCTGCATCATTTTCATCGATGAGATCGATGCCGTCGGTCGCCATCGCGGCGCCGGCCTTGGCGGCGGTCATGACGAACGGGAGCAGACGCTAAACCAGCTGCTGGTCGAGATGGACGGTTTCGAGGGCAATGAAGGCGTCATCGTGATCGCGGCCACCAACCGGGCGGATGTCCTGGACAAGGCGCTGCTGCGCCCCGGCCGGTTCGACCGGCAGGTGACGGTCGGCCTGCCCGACGTGCGTGGACGCGAGCAGATTCTCAAGGTCCACATGCGCAAGGTGCCGGTCGGCGAAGATGTCGAGGCGGCCGTGATCGCCCGCGGCACGCCCGGATTTTCCGGGGCTGAACTGGCCAATCTCGTGAACGAAGCCGCCTTGATCGCGGCTCGTCTGGGACGCCGCGTGGTCGGCATGGACCTGTTCGAGCGCGCGAAGGACAAGATCATGATGGGTGTGGAGCGCCGCTCCATGGTCATGAGCGAGGACGAAAAGCGGCTCACGGCTTACCACGAGGCGGGCCATGCCATTGTCGGCCTGAATGTGCCGGATCATGATCCGGTCTACAAGATCAGCATCATGCCGCGCGGTCGTGCGCTGGGCGTGACCATGTTTCTGCCGGAGGACGACCGCTACAGCTACAGCAAGCGGCGGCTGGAAAGCCAGCTTGCCAGCCT
The DNA here is from genome assembly GCA_002862965.1 of Pseudomonadota bacterium. GTDB lineage: Bacteria > Pseudomonadota > Gammaproteobacteria > UBA5335 > UBA5335 > Macondimonas. Next base: position 8,544 of record PKCW01000025.1, on the reverse strand, counting down.
GTTCGGCGGACGCGTCGCCGAAGAACTGATCTTCGGCTTCGAATCGGTGACGACCGGGGCATCCAACGACATCGAGCGCGCGACCGAGATTGCCCGCAACATGGTCACCCGTTGGGGCTTGTCCGAGCGACTGGGTCCCTTGGCCTACGGGGATGATGAGGCGGCGGGCTACATGGGCGGCCCCTATGGTGGACGCAGCAGCGCCCAGGCGATGTCGGACGACACGGCGCACGCCATCGACGAGGAAGTGCGCAATATCATCAACCGCAATTACGACAAGGCGCGCAATATCCTGCAGAACGCGATGGACCGGCTGCATCTGATGGCGGCCGCCCTCATGAAATACGAGACCATCGATCGGGAGCAGATCGATGCCATCATGGCCGGGCTGGAGCCGCCTCCGCCCAAGGGCTGGGGCGAGAATCGCGATGACGATTCCGATTCAACCTCCGGCAAGGCGATCGTGGGGGACGCGAAGGCGGCGGGGTCTGCGGCTGGCGCCAAAGGACCGTCGACGGAGTTGCCCGGTCCGGTGGCCTGAGCCCTTGGGGGTTGCGGCGCGAGTCAGGAGCCGGTGGCTGGCAAGCCGCCGGCTCTTTTGCATTGTAGACCGCGTCATTTTTGTACCGATTCGATGTATCCGCGCGGGAAGGTTGAGGACGGGATGAGTTTTGTACTGCCGCATGCACGATGCGGGGTCATGGGCATCCTGAACGTGACGCCCGATTCCTTCTCGGATGGCGGGCGATTCGTCCGACTGCCGCAGGCGATCGCCCAGGGTCTGCGGCTGATAGAGGAGGGTGCTGATATCCTCGACATCGGCGGCGAGTCGACACGTCCCGGGGCGGCTCCGGTGTCCGTGCAGGAGGAAATGGATCGGGTCATCCCGGTCGTCGAAGCGCTGGCTCGCGAGACCGGCACGCCGCTGTCGATCGACACCAGTACCCCGGAGGTGATGCGCGCAGCGGTGAGCGCCGGAGCGGCGCTGATCAATGACGTGCGCGCCTTGCGCATGCCGGGGGCCTTGAAAGCCGCCGCCGCCGCCGGGGTTCCGATCTGCCTGATGCACATGCAGGGCGAGCCCCGGACCATGCAGGCCAGCCCTCGCTACGGTCCGGACATCGTGGACGAGGTGACGGGCTTCCTGACGGAACGCATTGCCGCGTGCGAGGCTGCAGGGATCGATCGCGCCCGCCTGTGGATCGACCCGGGATTCGGCTTTGGCAAGGACTTGTCGCATAATCTCGCCCTTTTGGCGCAGCTCGACCGCCTGAGCCGCTTGGGTTTTCCGTTGGTGGTCGGTCTGTCCCGCAAGTCGATGCTGGGGCAGATGCTCGACGGAAACGATGTTTCGGAACGGTTGCCCGCCAGCCTGGCGGGCGCGCTGTGGGCCGCAGCCCATGGCGCTGCCGTCGTCCGTGTGCACGATGTGCGGGCCACAGCGGAGGCGCTGCGTATCTGGCACGCGGTCGCATCCGAGCGCGCGGCGCGGGCGGGTGCATGAACGGATGAGGTCACCATCGATGGGACGACGACGCTATTTCGGCACGGACGGCATCCGGGGACGGGTCGGTGAACTGCCGATGACGCCGGAGTTCATCCTGCGATTGGGCATGGCAGCGGGGCGGGTGCTGGACCCGGAGGGACGCGGCCGCGTCCTGATCGGCAAGGACACGCGCATCTCGGGATACATGTTCGAGTCGGCGCTGGAAGCCGGCTTCTCCGCAGCCGGTGTCGGTGTCCGGCTGCTGGGCCCGATGCCCACGCCCGCCGTGGCCTATCTGACGAAGACGTTCCGGGCCAGTGCCGGCGTGGTCATCAGCGCATCACACAATCCCTTTCACGACAACGGGATCAAGTTTTTCTCGCCGACCGGTGACAAATTGTCCGATGGGATCGAGGCGGCCATCGAGGATGCCCTGGAAGGGCCCTTGGGCATGGTCGATTCCGCTCGTCTGGGCAAGGTTTCGCGCATCACCGATGCGGCCGGCCGCTACATCGAGTTTTGCAAGTCCACGCTGAACGCCGGCGTCAGCCTCAAAGGCATGCGGATCGCCGTGGATTGCGCCCACGGTGCGACCTACCACATCGCGCCCGACGTCCTGACCGAGTTGGGCGCTACCGTGATCGCCAGCGGGGTGGCGCCGGACGGGCTCAATATCAATGACGGTTGCGGTAGCATGGATCCCGCATCGCTGCAGCGCCTGGTGCGCGAGCGTGGCGCGGACCTCGGCGTGGCGCTCGACGGGGACGGGGATCGTGTGCTGCTGGTCGATGGCGACGGCGCGGTCATCGATGGGGACCAGATCCTTTATGTGTTGGCGCTGGAGTTCCTGCGCGCGGGCCGGCTGCGCGGACCCATCGTCGGCACGATGATGAGCAATCTGGGGCTGGAGCGGGCGCTCGCAGCCCACGGCGTGGGTTTCGAACGTGCCGCTGTCGGCGATCGACACGTCATGGAGCTGCTCCGGCGGGAGTCGGGCGTGCTCGGCGGCGAACCCTCTGGGCACATCATCTGTCTGGATCGGACGATGACGGGCGACGGCATCGTGGCGGCGCTTCAGGTGCTCGGCGTGATGGCGGCGACGGGGCGGGGCCTGTCGGATCTCGTGGCTGGAATGTCGCGTTACCCGCAGGAACTGATCAATGTCGCGGCGCCCGCTGCCCGGATGGTGGAGGATCATCCTCGTCTGCAGCAGGCGGTGGCGGAAGCCCGTGCGGCCTTGGGTGTCGAAGGCCGCATCCTGTTGCGACCGTCGGGAACGGAGCCCTTGTTGCGCGTCATGGTCGAAGGCGCCGACGCAGATCTCGTGCGGCTGCATGCAAGCCGGCTCGCCGCCATCGCGGCCGAATGCGCGGCGGCGTAAGCGGGCGGGAGACGGCCGCATTTTCGTGGATGAAATGAACGGATCACCGGCATTGGGGGGGGGTAAGTCATGCGTCGCAAAATGGTCGCAGGGAATTGGAAGATGTTTGGTCGCCACGCGAGCGCCCGGGCTCTGGCTGGTGAGATCGCGGCGGGTCTCGTCCCGGAGTGGTCGTGCGACGTCCTGATCTGCCCGTCTTTCGTCCACCTCGATGCCGTTCGTCGGGCGTTGGGCGAGGACGCTCGTGTGCTGCTGGGTGCGCAGGATCTGTGCGCCCAGGCGGAAGACGGTGCCCGCACCGGCGAGACGAGCGGTGCCATGCTCGCCGATCTGGGTGTATCCCACGTGCTGGTGGGGCATTCGGAACGGCGTCAGTTGCTGGGTGAAAGCAATGAAAGCGTGGGCGCCAAGCTCCAGTCGGCACTGGAGGCGGGGCTGACGCCCATCCTTTGCGTGGGAGAGACCCTGTCCGAGCGCGAAGGCCTGCGGACCGAGGCGGTCATTGCCGCGCAGTTGCAGGCGGTCGCGAACGTCGCGGGCGCGCAGGCGTTTGGCGGCTGCATCATCGCCTATGAACCGGTATGGGCCATCGGCACCGGTCGCAACGCCACCCCGGAGCAGGCCCAGGCGGTCCATGCCTTCGTGCGCGGCTGGATTGCCGCGCAAACCGATGCCGTCGTTGCCGACGGTCGACGCATCCTTTACGGCGGGAGTGTCAAGCCGGATAATGCGGCGGCCTTGTTCGCGATGCCGGATGTCGACGGCGGCCTCGTTGGAGGGGCTTCGCTGAAATCCGCGGATTTTCTTGCGATCTGCCGGTCGGCCGGCGGGATCGTTCGCTCGGGAAGCTAAACGAGATGCAGACGGTTTTACTGGTCATCCACCTTCTTCTGGCTTTGGTCCTGATCGTCCTGGCTTTGCTTCAGCATGGCAAGGGTGCGGATGCCGGCGCGGCCTTCGGAGCCGGCGCCTCGAACACGATGTTCGGTGCGCGCGGTTCCGCCAATTTCCTGAGCCGCTCCACCGCGGCGGTTGCGGCGCTGTTCTTTCTCAGCAGTCTCGGCTTGGGTTATCTCTTTGCCCGGCCGGGCAAGACGGAAAGTGTCATGGATCGGGCGCCTGCCGCGAGCAGCGTCGCCCCCGAAGTGACCGACCTCCCGCCTGCCACGTCCGGTGAGACGCCGAATGCAGATGGGCCCAAAACGCCCGCCGATCTTCCGCTCTCGGAGGGTGGGAAATAGCATCGGGTGAGTATACAATGGGCGCCCGCTCAGGCTGGCGGCACCTGCCGCTCCTGACCGCGATAGATCATCGGCCGATGTGGTGGAATTGGTAGACACGCCATCTTGAGGGGGTGGTGACGCAAGTCGTGTCGGTTCGAGTCCGACCATCGGCACCAGAAAATCCAGGACCGTTCGATCGGTTGTCCGATCCAGATTCGCTGTACCGAAAGGAGGCGGGCATTATCGTGCTGGAAAACTACTTTCCGATTCTGATCTTCTTTGCCTTGGCCATCGTGGTCGGGATCGTGCCGCTCGCTGCCGGTTTCGTCCTGGGTCCGCGCAGGCCGGATGCACAGAAACTTTCCCCGTATGAGTGCGGTTTCGAAGCCTTCGAGGATGCGCGAGTCAAGTTCGACGTGCGTTATTACCTCGTCGCGATTCTGTTCATCGTGTTCGATCTCGAGGTGGCCTTTCTGTTTCCCTGGGCAATCGCCTTGCGGGAGATCGGCGCTCCCGGACTCATCGCCATGGCGATTTTTCTCGGCATCCTGGTGATCGGCTTCATCTATGAATGGAAGAAGGGGGCGCTGGAATGGGAATAGAGGGCGTTCTCGAAAAGGGCTTCGTCACCACCACGGCGGACAAGCTGATCAACTGGGCGCGCACGGGCTCGCTCTGGCCCATGACCTTTGGCCTGGCGTGCTGCGCCGTCGAGATGATGCACGTCGGCGCAGCCCGCTATGATCTCGACCGCTTCGGTGTGATGTTTCGCCCCAGTCCGCGCCAGTCCGATGTGATGATCGTCGCCGGCACCTTGTGCAACAAGATGGCCCCGGCCCTGCGCAAGGTCTACGACCAGATGGCGGAACCCCGTTGGGTCATTTCCATGGGGTCCTGCGCCAATGGGGGGGGGTATTACCACTATTCCTACTCGGTGGTGCGGGGCTGCGATCGGGTGGTGCCGGTCGACATCTACGTGCCCGGCTGTCCGCCGACGGCCGAGGCGCTGCTCTACGGCATCATCCAGTTGCAAAACAAGATCCGCCGCACCAACACCATCGCGCGCTAGGAGGGATGGATGTCCCAGTCCATGGCTGAGCTCGCCGCCGCACTGCGTGATCGTTACCCCGAGTGTCCCGTGCAGCACGACGCGCAGACCGATGAGGTCGTGCTCGAAGTCGCGCCGGAAGCGCTGTGCGAGGTGGCTGCCGCGCTCGCGAGCGCGGCGGGGTTTGCGTTTGCCCAGCTCACCGACGTCTGCGGGGTCGATTACCTGGCGTATGGCGACGCCGAATGGCTGACCCGGGAGGCCACCTCGCGTGGCTACAGTCGCGGCGTGCAGCGCTATGACGGTCGCCTGGATCCCGATCAGGGCTCGCCGCGCCGCTTCGCCGTCGTCTACCACCTTCTTTCCCTGGACCGCAACCAGCGGTTGCGGCTGCGGGTGTGGCTCGCCGACACGCAATTCCCGGTCATCGACTCGGTGCAGGATATCTGGCCGGCCGCGAACTGGTTCGAGCGCGAGGCGTTCGATCTCTATGGCATCCATTTCGCCGGCCATCCGGATCTGCGCCGCATCCTCACCGACTACGGCTTTGTCGGTCACCCGTTTCGCAAGGACTTCCCGATTTCGGGCAATGTGGAACTGCGCTATGACCCGGAGAAAGGGCGCGTGGTCTATGAGCCCGTCCAGATCGCGCCCCGGGTCCTGGTTCCCAAGGTGATCCGGCCTGCAGCCGCCGAGGCCGCTGCCACCGAAGGGAAGGCGACGCATGGCTGACATCCAGAACTACACGCTCAACTTCGGTCCGCAGCATCCGGCCGCCCACGGCGTGCTGCGCCTGGTGCTGGAGATGGATGGCGAGGTGATCCAGCGCGCCGATCCGCATGTCGGTCTCTTGCATCGCGCCACCGAAAAACTCGCCGAGACCAAACCCTACAACCAGAGCATCGGTTACATGGACCGGCTCGACTACGTGTCCATGATGTGCAACGAGCACGGCTATGTGCTGGCCATCGAGAAGTTGCTCGGGGTGACGCCGCCGCTGCGCGCCCAGTACATCCGCGTCATGTTCGATGAGATCACCCGTATCCTCAACCACCTGCTGTGGCTGGGTTCGCACGGGCTCGACATCGGGGCCATGACGGTCTTCCTCTATTGCTTTCGCGAGCGCGAGGCGCTGATGGACTGCTACGAGGCGGTCTCGGGCGCCCGCATGCATGCCACCTATTACCGGCCTGGCGGCGTGGCTCGCGATCTGCCGGAGCGCATGCCGCAATATCAGCCGAGCCCGGTGCGGGGTCAGGCGTCACTCGATGCGCTCAACAAGGACCGGCAGGGATCGCTGCTCGACTATCTCGAAAGCTTCACGGAGCGGTTCCCCGGCTGCGTCGACGAGTACGAGACGCTGTTGACGAACAACCGCATCTGGAAGCAGCGCACGGTCGGGATCGGCGCCGTGAGCGCCGAGCGGGCCATTGCGCTCGGCTTCACCGGCCCGATGCTGCGCGGCTCCGGGGTGGCCTGGGATCTGCGCAAGAAGCAGCCCTACGAGGTCTATGACCGACTCGATTTCGACATTCCGGTCGGCGTCACGGGCGATTGCTACGACCGCTATCTGGTCCGGGTTCAGGAGATGCGGGAATCGAACCGCATCATCCGCCAGTGCATCGCGTGGCTGCGCGCCAACCCGGGGCCGGTGATGCTGGAAAATCACAAGATCACGCCGCCGCGCCGCGCCGAGATGAAGGAGGACATGGAGTCGCTCATTCATCACTTCAAGCTGTTCACGGAAGGCTATTGCATCCCGGCCGGGGAGACCTATGCCGCCGTCGAGGCGCCGAAGGGCGAGTTCGGCTGCTATCTCATCTCCGATGGCGCCAACAAGCCCTACCGGCTTAAAATCCGCGCGCCCGGATTCGCCCACCTGGCGGCCATGGATGAAATGGTCAAGGGACACATGCTGGCGGATGTGGTGGCGGTGATCAGCACCATGGATATCGTCTTCGGGGAGATCGACCGGTGACAGCCGAACATGCCCAGCGTCCGGCGGAGCGTCTGTCCGCCCATGTACGGGAAGAGATCGATCACTGGCTCGTCCAATACCCGCCCGAGCGCAAGCAATCGGCCGTCCTTTACGCCCTGCATGCCGCGCAGCATGAAAATCAGGGTTTCCTGACGCCGGCGCTGATGGACGCGGTCGCGGATTACCTCGAATTGCCGGCCGTGGCCGTCTACGAGGTGGCGACGTTCTACTCGATGTTTGAGACCCGGCCTGTGGGCCGCCACAGCGTCTCGGTCTGCACCAACATCAGCTGCATGCTCCGCGGCGGCGAGGAAATTCTGGCGCATCTGGAGCGCAAGCTCGGCATCCGGCTTGGAGAAAGCACGCCCGATGGGCGGATTTTTCTGAAGCCCGAAGAGGAATGCCTGGCCGCCTGTTGCGGTGCGCCCATGATGATGGTCGACCATGTCTATCACGAGAACCTGACGCCCGATCAGGTCGACCGCATCATCGATACGCTGGAGTAAGGCCATGGAACGCGATGCGGTCTGTTATCTGACGCGGCAATTCGAAGAGCCGTGGACGTGGGAGAATTATCTGCGCGTCGGCGGTTATGAATCCTGGCGGCGCATCCTGGCGGAACACATCCCGCCGGAAACCGTGATCGAGCAGCTCAAGGCCTCGGGGCTGCGCGGGCGCGGCGGCGCGGGATTTCCCACCGGAATGAAGTGGAGCTTCATGCCGCGCAACGTCGCGGGTCAGAAGTATGTGGTCTGCAATTCGGACGAGAGCGAGCCCGGCACCTGCAAGGACCGCGACATCCTGCGCTTCAATCCGCATACCGTGATCGAAGGCATGGCGATCGCCGGCTATGCCATGGGCGCGACGGTCGGCTACAACTACCTGCGCGGCGAGTTCATGGATGAGCCGTTCACCCGCTTTCGTCACGCATTGAGCGAGGCCTATGCGCAGGGGCTGCTCGGGCGCAACATCCTCAACAGCGAGGTCGTAACATCAAAGAGAAGCTCGAGGATTGTTGGGTCGCCAGGGAGAGCGATGTTCTGAGTTGAGATGTCGTCTGCAACCTCGAGGAACCTGCTGAAATGGTCGGTGACGCTCTCCTCGATGTTGCTGTCTGTCAGGGTACTGATAGAAATTGTTCCTGTTGTGCTCCCTTTGTCTCCATGCCAGCTTTCGTTTGACTGTTGCGTGACTTATTCCGAAGTGAATCAGTCGCAAGTTCTATTGTGCCTTGTGATCAACAGACTGTTCAGCATCGCGTTTATTTATGCATAAATATTATGTGGCGGTGTGTCATCTGTACTTGTCGTCGTGCGGGATTCACGTTTAACCTCAAAGAGCTGTTTCCCCCCTGTCGGTTTTGTGATGCCAAAGGGGGCCTGTTTAAGCCGTCATTGCAGTGTGTGCACCCGCCCCCCGCGCCGCCCC
>PKCW01000237.1 GCA_002862965.1 Pseudomonadota bacterium | reverse complement strand
AGCGTATCGGTGACCACCATGGCCCCTTCGAGACGGGCCTTGCCACGCTGCCCCAAGCGGTCGAGCTGCCGGGTCAGCGCACCGGTCGCCTGCTCCTGAACCTCGGGGTCGAGCGTCGTGAAAACCCGCAACCCCTCCGCGGTCAGGGCGTCCGCCGAGTAGTCGCGCATGAGGTGATCGCGCACCAGGCCCAAGGCCGCGGCGTAGCTTCCGGCCCGCGCCAACGCCGGCCGCACGCCCAAGGGCCTGGCCTGGGTCGGGGCGAGTTGTCCCGGATCCAGCAGCCCGGCCTGGGCATAGCGCGCGAGGACCACATCGCGCCGCGCCTTGGCGCGCGCCGGCTGCCGCAACGGATGATAGTAGGACGGTCCCTTGACCAGCGCGACCAGCAGCGCCTGCTCCTGGATTTCCAGCTCATCAAGCGGCTTGCCGAAGTAATACTGGCTGGCGAGCCCGAAACCGTGGATGGCGCGCCCGCCCTGCTGACCGAGGTAGACCTCGTTGAGATAGGTCTCGAGGATCTCCCCCTTGTCGTAGTGCCACTCCAGCAACAAGGCCATGAGCGCTTCGTCGAACTTGCGGCGGAAGCTCCGTTCGCTGTCCAGAAAGAGATTCTTGACCAGCTGCTGGGTGAGCGTGCTGCCGCCCTGCACCACGCGGCCGGCGCGCAGATTGACCGCCGCAGCCCGCAGCACGGCGCCGGGATCGATGCCAGCGTGGTGCGTGAAATGACGGTCTTCCACGGCCAGCAGTCCCAGCACCAAGGCCTCGGGCACCGCCTTGAGTTGCAGCAGGACCCGATCCTCCCCATCGGCGCCGTACAGGGAGCCGATGAGTTCAGGATCCAGCCGAATCAGCGTCAGCGCCGTCTGTCGTTCGAGGTCGGTGAGTTCGACGATGCCGTTCGCGTCGAAGGCGACACGAATCCGGCGCGCCGGCTGGGGACCATCCCAGAACGTGAGGCTCCGGACATGGATCAGGAGGCGATCGGCGCCGTCGGCTTGATAGGTTCCCGGGACATGCACTCCTGCGCTCTGGCGATAGCCCACGCGCTGCAGCTCGCGCAGCACGCGACCCCGGCTCGTGGGTTCGCCAACCCCGAGTTCCAGGGGGCGCCCGAACACCTGGGCTGGCAGCGACCAGCGCCGCGTCTCGAAACGCGTCACGACCTCGCGGTCGAGATAGGCGGCGTACACAATCACGGCGCTGGTGGCGATCAGGATCAGCCACATCACCCATGACCCGAACGGCAGTGACCGACGAAGCGCTGACGGCAAGGCGGGCGTCCCAGATGCACCAATTCCGGCGATTCGGACGGACCCATGCACCAAGGCGCACCACAGTCCCCTGGCGGAAACCGGCCCGTTCCGAGGTCGCTATTTCAACATATTGATTCGAAAAACGGAATCGTGTTGGCCCGATCCATGCGTGGAAGAAGACGCACACAGTCTCTGGTGTGCGCAGATCCTCCACGATCTCCCTCTCTCGCACTTCGCGCCCCCCGGGGCGCTTTTTTTAGTTCCCTTCCGGTTCGGAGGGCTGCAGCCGTTCGACGGCAGCGCGCATCTCCTGCAGGGAAATGTGGCGCACATCCCGCCCCCCCACCAGGAAAATCACATACTCGGCGATGTTGCGGGAGTGATCACCGATGCGTTCCAATGCGCGCGCGCACCAGATGATGTCGAGCATGCGACGGATCGTGCGCGGATCTTCCATCATGAACGTGATGTTCTGACGCCAGATCGACTCGTACTCCCGATCCACTTCCTCATCCGCATGAACCACCGCGAGCGCCGCCCGCGGATCCATCCGGGCGAATGCATCCAGCGCATCCGTCAACATGGCACGGGCGCGGATCGCCAGATGTTCCAAGGCCTGATAACCATGCGGCGACCGATCCATCTGGCTCAAATGGGCCGCCATGCGGGCGATCTTGCACGACTCATCACCAACGCGCTCGAGATCCGTGATGATCTTCAGCACCGTGATGATGAGCCGCAGATCGCCGGCGGCCGGCTGTCGCCGCGCCAGAATCCGGTTGCATTCCTCGTCCAGGGTGACTTCCTGCATGTTGATCCGTTGATCGGCAGTCACCACTTCCTCGGCGGCCTGACCGTCCGCCGCCACCAGCGCGCGCATGGCCTGCACGAGCTGATCCTCGACCGCACCACCCATGGCCAGGACCCGGCTGCGTATTCCCTCGAGTTCTTCGTTGTAACGGCGCGACGTGTGTTGCGTGATGTCACCGGCTTCCATCGTTTTCTCCACTGATTTCAGATTCGTCGCGCAACCGCCGTATCGTCCATGCCCGGCAGCTTCCAGATGCGTTGGACGGTGCGGTCGGCGCCCACGTGGATGCCCAACCGACAGACCGAGCCGTGTCATCCTAACCCGTTCGTGTTTCACTTTGTGACTCCCGGCGACCAGCCCTGCGATCAGGATCGGGGCGACGCGGCTCGGACCCGCGCTGCGTCTGCGGCAGCCCGCAATGAAGCAATTCCGGGTCGTGGTTCGGACCGGCAGGCACAGCCGAGCGTGGACCACATCCGGGACCGCGCGGCGAGGAAAACGACGGTCCATCATGGCCGACCGCCCAATACATCGGGGCGGGTTCCGAAGCCTGCCCCAGCGTGCTGCGGAACCTCGCTCTTTTGGTGGGGTTCTGGGTTTTGCTCAAGCCATGACGGCCATGGAGCGGTGATTCGGGATGCGGTGGTCACCCGCCCCCCCTTTCGTCAGGCGCCGATGACCGAGAGGGCGGCCGTAGAGCGCTGCAAATGGCGCAACGGCGCCGGCCGCAGCACCCCTGTCGACGTCGCGTTGTTCCGGCCCACGGCAGATGGCCCGGGTGAACTCAGCACATGGATGTTGCCTCAGCAGCCTGAGGTGCCTGGCGCGCCTTTTCTTGCCCGTTGCTGTCAAGTCATGGCGCGGCGTGCCGCTATCGGAACTGACACCACCGCAACATTTCGCTCGGCCGTTGCGACGTGGTTCAACAAAAGAACCGACCGGGAGTGCCTTCCATGAAAATTCATCAACTGTGCGGTGCGGCGGTGCTGAGCGGAACGGCCGCTCTGGCCCATGCCGACATGACTCGGCTCGATTACCAGGAGATGGCCGACATTCGCGGGCAGGCCTATTATCTGTCGCTGGGGTCGGTCCAGTTGCCGTTCGGACTCAAGACCCTCGCCGAACGACACATCGAGATCGGCCCGCTCGGCATCAGCGCCTTCGCGCTCGGCGTGGAAAGTCGCGCTCAGCCGCTCTTCTCGATCCCCCGCAATCTTCTGGTGGCCACATTCAATGGGGTCAACACGACGCTCTATGGCGCCGTCGAAGCGGCGCTCGGTGCAGCGCCCCCGCCCTACGGAACGGTCGGGCTCGCGGCGTGGAGCTACGTCCCCTTGCCCGCGATCAAATTCGAGTAACCCGGCGGAAGGCGAAGTGGTTCGGGCGGCCAGGCAGCGCCGCTCCCGCGTCCGCGACGCTACGCGTTCAGCGCTTCATACACGGCGAGGGTCTGTACGACGACCTTCTCTTCGGTGAACTGGTCGATTACCCGCTCGCGGCCGGCCTGGCCCATCCGGCGGCAGCGCTCCGGATCGGCGAGCAGCATTTCCAATGCACGGGCGAGCGCGCCGGCATCGCGCGGCGGCACGAGCAACCCATTGACGCCATCCCGGACGATCTCGCGGCAACCCGGCCGATCGGCGGCGATGAGGGCGCAGCCGCAGGCGGCCGCCTCGATCAGGATGCGCGGCACGCCCTCTCCATAGGCCGTGGGCAGACAGACGATATCGGTCGCCGCGAGGATCTCGGGCATGTCCGGGCGGTAGCCCCACCACTGCACGGCCCCTTCGGCGTGCCAGCGAGCCAGCGCCTGCTCGTCCAGGCTTTCGGGATTTCCGGGATCGGGCGAGCCCAGCAGCACGAACTCCGCAGCCACCCCTGCGGCTTTCAACCGACCGGCTGCCGCAACGAACTCCGCCACGCCCTTGTCACGCAGCATGCGCGAAGCAAACACCACCCTGGGCACGCGCGCACCGTCGCGCGGCCCGGGCCGGAATCGATCCGGATCGACACCCGACCCCAGCACGACGCGGGCCTGATCGGGCCGCACCATGGCCTCGGCGGCGAAAAAGTCACGATCGTCCGGGTTCTGGAAAATGGCGCGACACGAACGGCTTCCCAGGGCGAAACGGTAGGCCCACTTTACGCCGCGGCGCAGGCAGCGCCCCCGCATACCCGCTGCCGTGGTGAAGACCCATCCCCGTCCAGGCACGGTCGCCACATAGGGTCCCGCGCCGCAGAGGCGCGCCGTCACCCCACCATAGAGCACCGGCTTGATAGTGACGAAGTGGATCAGCGCCGGTTGCACGCGCCGGTAGAGCCACGCGAGCGCCCAGAGGCTTGCCAGCTCATGCAGCGGGGACATCCCGCGACGCGTGAGCGGCAGGGGATGAAAGGTGATGCCTTCTTCCGCGAGCCGGGCGCAATCGCTTGCATCCGGTTCGGGCGCCGCCAGATGGATTTCCCAGCCCGACCTGCGCGCAGCACGGGCCACGGGCAACCGGTGCGACAAAAAGTAGGGAACCGCGTTATGGACATACAGCAGACGGCGTCCGGCCATGACCCCTCCCGGAAACCGCGCATTCTAAGCCCCAGCGGGCCGGTGGGCGCGGTAGAATGCGCGCTTTGGCTCGGGATGGTGTCGTGCCCCCGCGTGTCAGCGTCGTGCTTCCCACCTACAACCGCGCCGGGGTGCTTGCCCGCGCGGTGCGCAGCGTGTTGGCGCAGAGCGAGTCCGATCTCGAACTCATCGTGGTGGACGATGCCTCCACCGACGAGACGCCCCGCGTCCTGGCCGGCTTCGACGACCCGCGCCTGCATGTGCTGCACCACGCGGTCCGGCGCGGCGGCGCGGCGGCGCGCAACACCGGCCTTGCCGCGGCGCACGCGGACTGGGTGGCGTTCCAGGACAGCGACGATGAATGGCTGCTCGACAAGCTCGCTCGCCAGTTCGCCGTGGCCGCGCAGGATCCTGATCTGGGCGCGGTCTATTGTGCCTTCGTGCGCCTCGGTGGCGACACCGCCACGCGCACGCCGGCCGCGAAGGTCGAACGGCGTGCAGGCTGGCTCCACGCCGAGATCCTGCGCGACAGCTTCATCAGCACGCAGACGCTGCTGGTCCGGCGCGCGGCGCTCGACGCCGTGGGCGGGTTCGACGCCGGGTTGCCCCGTTTCCAGGACTGGGAGCTGATGATGCGCCTGAGCCGCCAGCATCCCATCGGCTGCGTGGACGAGCCGCTGGTGGTCGTGCACACGCTGCCCGATGCCATCACGCACGACGCGCCGGCCCGCCTGCGCGCCCGGACGCGCATCGTCGAGCGCCATGCGCTGTGGCTCGCGGCACATCCACGCACCCTGGCCGAACACCTCTACGCCGTCGGCCATCTGCACGCCCTGGCCGGCGAGACCGCCGCGGCGCGGCACTGGCTGCGCCGGGCCATCGCGGCCGATCGGCGGTTTCCGAAAGCCTGGGCCGCCCTCGCCCTGACCGGCCTCGGCACGGCAGGCTACGCCCGGGCCACCCGCCTGCGCGGACAGTGGCGCGACGCATGAACGGACCGGCCCTGCCGACCCTTGCCATCGTCATCGTCAACTGGAACGCCGGCGCACAGCTGTGCGCCTGCCTGCAGGCCGTGGCCCGCGCACAGCGGACGCGATTCGACCTGCAACAGGTCATCGTGGTGGACAACGCCTCCAGCGATGACTCGCTGCAAGATCTGCCTGACGACGCCCTGCCGCTGCGGATCATCCGCAATCCGGACAACCGCGGCTTCGGCGCCGCCTGCAATCAGGGTGCGCGGCCGTGCACGGCCGACTTCCTGCTCTTCCTGAATCCCGACACACGGGTGGAAGCCGACGCCCTCGATCGGGCCATTGCCCATCTGCAGAGCGCCGACGGCGCCCCGGCAGGAGTGTGCGGCGCCCAGCTGCTGGATGAGCATGGCGGCACCCACCGGCATTGCGCGCGGCGGGCCACGCCCCTGCGCATGCTCGCGCACCTCTGCGGCATCGACCGCCTGACGCCCGGCACCTGCGGCTATCTGATGCGCCGCTGGGACCACGCCGACAGTCGGCCGGTCGACCACGTCATGGGCGCGTTCTACCTCATCCGGCGGCCGCTGTTCGAGGCGCTGAACGGCTTCGACGAGCGCTTCTTCGTCTATCTGGAAGATCTGGACCTGTCCGAGCGGGTGCGCCGGGCCGGCTGGGCCATCCACTACCGCGCCGATGTGCGCGTGTTTCACAAGGGCGGCGGCACCTCCGAGCAGATCAAGGCGCGCCGGCTCCATTACAGTCTGGCGAGCCGCCTGCGCTATGCGCGCATCCATTTTTCGCGCTCCGGTGCCGCGGTGGTCTGGGCCGGCACCCTCCTGTTCGAACCGCCACTGCGGCTGGGGCAGGCACTGGCGCGCGGTTCCATGGCCCAGGCCGGCGAAACGCTGCGGGCCTACCGCTGGCTGCTGCGCGACCTGTCCGCCTGCTGGCGTTTGACGAGGCCATCCGTCCGATGAAGGTTCTCTTGCTGAGCCGCTACGGCCGCCAGGGCGCCAGCACACGCCTGCGGGCCCTGCAGTACCTGCCACATCTCGCCACAGCCGGCATCGACGTCACGTGGGCGCCGCTGCTGGATGATGCCTACCTCGCGGCGCTCTACGGCGCCGGACGACGGCCGTGGCCGCAGGTTGCGCGGGCCTATCTCGCGCGTCTGGCCCAACTGCTGCGGGCGCGGGATTTCGATCTGCTCTGGATCGAAAAGGAGCTGTTCCCCATGCTGCCGGCCACGGTCGAGCGCCTGCTGGCAGCGGCCGGCGCGCCCTATGTCGTCGACTACGACGATGCCCTGTTCCACAACTACGACCTGCACCGCCATGCCCTCGTGCGCCGCGTCTTGGGGCGCAAGATCGACCGCGTCATGGCCGGGGCGCGGCTGGTCATCGCCGGCAACGACTATCTGGCGGCGCGCGCCGAGCAAGCCGGTGCGCGCTGGATCGAGCCATTGCCGACCGTGATCGATCTCGAGCGCTATCCTGCACTTCCAGATGCCGCGCCCGATCCGGCCCGCCCCTTCACCATCGGCTGGATCGGTTCCCCGCAGACCGCCGCGTATCTCGCCGCGATCGCAGAACCGCTGCGCCAATTGATGATGCGGCGCGCGGCGCGCCTGGTGCTGGTCGGCGCCGGCCGCGGAACGCCGCCGGACCTGCCGGCCGAGATCCGGCCCTGGTCGGAAGCCGGCGAGGTGACGGACATTGCCGAATTCGATGTCGGCATCATGCCGCTGCCCGATGCGCCCTGGGAGCGCGGCAAATGCGGCTACAAGCTGATCCAGTACATGGCCTGCGCCAAGCCCGTGGTGGCCTCGCCGATCGGCGTCAATCGGCAACTGGTGACGCCCGAGGTGAACGGCTACCTCGCGACCACCACGGCGGAGTGGCTGCAGGCGCTGGACCGACTGCAGACCGATCGCGCGCTGGGCAGAGGTCTGGGTGCGGCGGGTCGCGTCCAGGTCGTCGAGCGGTACTGCCTTCAGGTGACCGCGCCGCGACTGGCCGCACTCCTGCGCCGCGCGGCCGCTCTGTGACGCCCGCCATCGATCGGCCGGGTTTCTCTACAATGAACAATACCGTCGCGTGGCGCGCATCCCGGGATGCCGGCATGCACCAGTCATCGGCGCGGTAGCAGGCCGCAAGCGGAGGGGCAGAACGGTGTTCAAGCGCTGGGGCATACGCGATCGCATGCTGCTGATGGCGCTGGTGCCGCCGACGCTCATCGCGCTCATCCTGGGCTACTACGTCATCAACCTGCGGATCCAGGAACTTGCCCAGATCCATCAGGACAAGGGCGAGGCGTTGACGCGCCAGATGATCCCGGTCGCCCGCGACGCATTGGCGAGCGGAAATCGGTCGCTGCTGGCCGATCAGGTCGCCGTGATGCTGGGCACCCCGAGCGTGGTGGACGTCGTGATCACCGACCGGCGCGGAGAAATCGTGCTGCGGCGCAGCCGACCGCCGCAAGAGGATCTGGCCGACACCTCCCGCTTCAGCCGCTGGCTGCGCGGACGGGAACGCGACGAGACCCTCTTCACGCGTGCCATCCCGGCCGCGACCAACGAGGACGATGTCCTCGGCGAGGTCACCCTCCGCCTGTCACGCTCGCTGACGCGCATGCGCCAGATGGAGGTCCTGTTCAACGGCACCCTGATCATCGGGGTGGGGCTGCTGATCAGTTACTTCCTCGCCCTCAGCACCAGTCGCGACATCGTGGTCCCCATCCTGCGACTGACCCGCGCGGTCCGCAGCTTCCGGCGCGGACAGCTCACCCGGCGCGTCCCCGAAGTCTCCGGCGGCGAACTGGGCACGCTGGAACGCGGCATCAACGCCATGGCCGACGCCCTGTTGGCCATCCGGCAGGAATTGCAGGGCCAGATCTATCAATCGAATGCCGAGCTGCGCACCACGCTGGAAGAACTGGAAGTCAAGAACGTGGAGCTGGATCTCGCGCGCCAGCGCGCCGAGGAAGCCAGCCGGGTCAAATCCCGATTTCTGGCCAACATGAGCCATGAAATCCGCACGCCCATCAACGGCATCCTGGGCTTCGCCCGGCTCCTCGCGGCCAAGCCCTTGCCGCCGGATGCGCGCGAATATGCCGACATCATCCATCAATCCGCAGAGAATCTGCTCGGAATCATCGAGGACATTCTCGACTTCTCGCGTATCGAGGCCGGCAAACTGAGTCTGCAACCGACCGATTTCAACCTTCACCGACTGGTGGAGGAAGTGACCGGACTGCTGGCGCCCATGGCCTTCGACAAGCGCCTGGAACTGGTGCCGCTGATCTATCGCGATGTGCCCGAGTGGGTGCATGGCGACGCACACCGCGTCCGCCAGGTGCTGACCAACCTCATCGGCAATGCGGTCAAGTTCACGCTGCATGGCCAAATCACGGTGCGCGCCGTGCTGGAGGATGAAACCGATACGGGGCTCGTCGTCCGCCTGACCGTGACCGATACCGGCATCGGGATCGATCCGCGGCAGCAGCAGCAGATCTTTCAGCCCTTCACGCAAGTCGATGCGCGGGCCACCCGCCAGTTCGGGGGTACCGGCCTCGGCCTGTTCATTTCGGAGCGACTGGTCCGTGCGATGGGCGGCCAGATCGGACTCGACAGCACACCGGGCCGGGGATCGGCTTTCTGGTTCACCGTTCCGCTGCGAAGCCGCGCCCCCCGGCCGGACAGCGCGCCGACGCCCACGGCTTTGCAAGGCCGCCGGGTGTTGGTCTGGGACGGCTTCGCGCTGGGTCGGCTGGCCCTGCGCCATCGACTGGAGAGCTGGGGGCTGGCCGTGGAAGAGGCGGAAACGCCTCAGCAGCTGCAGCAACGCGCACGCGAGCGCCCGGCGCCGGTCGTCATCGGACTCGCTGCGCAGGGCCTGTCGTTGCCGGAAGTCAAAGCACAGTTCCAGATCCTGCGTGCCGCAGGCTGCGATATCGTGGCGTTGATTAATTCGCTCGACGACACGCTGCACGAACAGATCCGATCGGCCGGCGCCTTGGTCTGTCTGCCCAAACTGCTGAGCGGCCGGGAACTGAACGCGCGCCTGCGCCAGACCTTGATCCCGACCGACACGGCCATTCTGCCGGCCGGCAACGGCGATCCCGCGCCCGCCCCGCTCGACGGCTATCGCCTGCTCGTTGCCGACGACAACCGCATCAATCTGCGGCTGCTGGCGACGCTGCTGCGGAGCCGGGGGGCGGAAGTGGACGAGGCGAGCGACGGTCAGGGGGCGGTCGAAGCCTTCGCACAGCGCGCCTATGGCGCCGTCTTGCTGGACGTGCACATGCCCGTGATGAGCGGGCTGGACGCGGTGCGCGCCATGCGTCGGCTGGAGGTGCCGGGACAGCGCACGCCCATCCTCGCCGTCACGGCCAACGCGGTTCCCGAGGACTGGGCCAACTTTCGCGCGGCGGGAATGGACGATTGTCTGGTCAAGCCCGTCGATGAAAACCAGTTGCTGGATCTCTTGGCGCACTATGGCATTGGCAGGCTCACAGCGCTCGATCAAGCACCGGACAATGCCGCACCGCTGCAAGATCCCGGCTTGCGGGCCATGCTGCGAGCCGATCTGGCCGATCAGCAGCGCGAACTCGTTGCCTTCGCCGAACGGGGCGATACACCGTCTTTGCAAGCGCTGGTGCACAAGATCCATGGCTCGGCGGCCTTTTGCCGTCTGCCGGCTCTCAAGGCCGCCGCGGCAGCACTCGAAAATCATCTGCGCGAGAGCGGAAGCGATGAGCGCACATACACGCTGATCCAAAAGTTGTCGGAAGCGATCACCAGCGTCCTGGACACGCTGAAAGCGCCTCAGGCGGCGGCGCACTCCAGCAGCGCGTAGGCCACCGCGTAGTCGCGCTCGTCACTGATGCTGAGCCACAGGC
This sequence comes from Pseudomonadota bacterium, assembly GCA_002862965.1. GTDB lineage: Bacteria > Pseudomonadota > Gammaproteobacteria > UBA5335 > UBA5335 > Macondimonas. The sequence goes on along the minus strand of PKCW01000237.1, from coordinate 3,793 downwards.
GCGCCGGGCCGCGGGCCGCGACGCGATCTGCGGCCGCCCCATGCAAATGCACGCCCGGCGCCCCCTGCGCGTCGTGCACCACCTCGATCTGGGACGGTCCCACCCCGGCGCGGAACCCTGTCCCCAGCGCCTTGGCCACGGCCTCCTTGGCAGCGAAGCGGCGCGCCAGCAGCCGTGCCGGGTCGGCGGCGTCGCGGTAGCCGGGCCATTCGCCGGCATGCAGGATGCGCCGGGCAAAACGGTCGCCACGTCGCTCACACACGGCGCGGATCCGGCTGACGGCGACGATGTCGGTGCCGATTCCCAGGATCACCCCCGGCGCGCCCCGACCATCAGGCGTTTCATTTCGCGCACTGCCTCGGGAATGCCGGTCAGCACCGCCCGCGCCACGATGGCGTGACCGATGTTGAGCTCGACGATGGGCATCAGCGCCGCCACGGGCCCGACGTTGCGATAGTTCAGACCGTGCCCGGCATGCACCGTGAGCCCCTCGCGCGCGGCCAGATCCGCAGCCGCCGCGAGTCGCGCCAGTTCAGCGGCACGCTCGGCAGGGCTGCTGGCGTCCGCATAGCCGCCGGTGTGCAGCTCCACGGCCGTGGCGCCGGTGCGCAGGCTGGCGGCGATCTGTTCCGGATCCGGATCGATGAACAAGGCCACCGCGATGCCGGCTGCGGCCAGACGGCAGCAGGCCTCGGCGATCGCCGCCTCGCGGCTCCGGACGTCCAGCCCGCCCTCGGTGGTGAGTTCCTCGCGCCGCTCGGGCACCAGACAACAGGCGTGCGGAGCCAGCGCGACGGCAAGGGCCACCATCTCGTCCGTGACCGCCATTTCGAGATTCAGCCGGGTCTGCACCAGCTCCCGCAGCAGGCGGACGTCGCGGTCCTGGATGTGGCGCCGGTCCTCGCGCAGGTGGACGGTGATGCTGTCGGCGCCGGCCTGCTCGGCCATGAGCGCCGCCTGCACCGGATCGGGATAGGCGGTGCGCCGCGCCTGGCGCAGCGTCGCCACGTGATCGATGTTCACCCCCAGGGCGGGGAGGAAAGTCGGTGCGTGCATGACGAATGTCAACCCTCTGGTTGCGGCAATGGCTGAGCAGGTGCGCGGTGCATGGCCTGCCACAGCGCACGGGTGCGGAGCGGCGCGCCGCCCAGCTGTTCGGCGATCAGCGCGCGAAACAGGCCATTGACCGCTGCCCGGCTGTCGGGCGGGATCACCAGCGGCTCGACCGCAAACGCCAGCAGGGCCACGCCCTTCACCTCCCAGGGGCTACGGCCGGGGCCCAGGATCGGCCGGGGCAGCGCCTGAGGCGCGCAACGATACCATCGATCGGCACGAATCGCCTCGCCGTCGCCATCGTGGGTCCATGAAGGCGCCACGCCCAGACTGCCGAGCAGGGCCTTGTCGAAGCTGCGGAGGGTACTGCTCAGGCAGCGGTCGGTCACGAGGTCGTGCAGCGCCTGCCCGTAGGCGGCGAACAGCGCCGGGTCGGCGTCGTGGCGACGACACAGCCGCATCAGCAATTCGCTGAGGTAGAAGCCGCCCAGCAACGCCTCGCCGCGCAGGGCGAACGGCGGTCGAGTCGCCTCCCATTCGGTGAGCACCGGCAGTTCGCCGCGCCCGCTCCAGGACACCAGCATGGGCTGAAACGGTTGCAGGGTCACATGGCGGCGCCGTCCGCGCACGCCCTTGGCAAGCACGCCGAGCCGTCCGGCGGCAGCCGTGAACAGCTCCACGAGCTGGCTGGTTTCGCCATAGGCTCGGGCGTGCAGGACATAGGCCGGCACCTGCGCGGCACGCGGCGTCATCAGTCGTAGCCGAAACGCGTCAGCGCAGCCGGCTCATCGGCCCAGTTTTCGCGCACCTTCACCCAGAGACTCAGAAACACGGGCTCCTGCCATTGCCGGCCGATTTCCAGACGTGCCGCCCGGCCGATGCGCTTGAGCTGCTCGCCCTGCTTGCCGATCACCATGCCCTTGTGCGTGTCCTTCATGACCCATATCACGGCGCCCAGTTCGAGTCCGTTCCCGGTGCGGACAAAGCGCTCCACCTCGACCGTCATCCCATACGGCAGCTCTTCGTGCAACTGCAACAGGAGTTGCTCGCGCAACAGCTCGCCGATCAGGAAGCGCTCACTGCGGTCGGTGGGGATGTCTTCTTCGAACGCTGGCGGCGAGAACGGCAGATGGCGCACCAGTTCCTGTTCGAAGGCAGCGACGTTGTCGCCCTGACTGGCCGACATCGGCACCACGAAAGCGAAGTCGGCGCGCTGCCGTCCGGAGGCGATGAGCGACAGCAGGCGGCTGCGCGGCTGGACCCGGTCGATCTTGTTGAGGACCCAGCCCAGCGGCAGGCCAGCGCCTTGCAGGGCGTCGAGCACCCGCTGATCCTGGTCGGTCCACCGCGCCGCCTCCGTCACCAGCACCACGACGTCGGCGTCGTCCACCGCACTTCGCGCGGCCTGAACCATATAGCGCCCCAGCGCGTTGCCGGCCCGATGGATACCCGGGGTATCGATGAACACGATCTGGGCGTCGGGGAGATTATGAATGCCCAGGATCCGGTGGCGTGTGGTTTGCGCCTTGTGCGTGACGATGCTGATCTTCTGCCCGAGCAGGCGATTGAGCAAGGACGACTTGCCCACGTTCGGCCGACCGACCAGGGCGACGCGGCCGCAGCGATGGACGCCCTCAGCCACCGCTGACGCTCAACAATGCAAGGCTCGCGGCTTGCTGTTCGGCTTCGCGTCGACTGCTGCCCACGCCCCGGAACGATACTCCGGCAGCCGGGATCTGACAGAGCACCTCGAAGCGCTGTTCGTGCTCCGGCCCTGTCACGGCTTCGAGCCGATAGATGGGCAGCAACGCGGCCCGCGCCTGCAGATACTCCTGCAGCCGGGTCTTGGGATCCTTGAGTTCACCCGCGGCCGGAAGGTTCGCCAGGCGGTCCGCGAACAGGTGCTGCACCACGGCGGTCCCCGCCTCGGTCCCCCCGTCGAGACAAACGGCCCCCAGCACCGCTTCCAGCGCGTCCGCCAGGATGGACTTGCTGCGATGCCCGCCGGTCTTGCGCGCGCCGGGGCCCAGTCGCAAGCAGCGACCGAGGTCGAGGTCGACCGCGATGGCCGCCAGGGTTTCCCCTTTCACCAGATTGGCGCGCAGGCGGCTCAGGACGCCTTCCGGCGCCTGCGGGCAGCGATCATACAAGGCGCGGCCAATCACGAAGTTGAGCAGCGCATCGCCGAGGAACTCCATGCGTTCATTGTTGCGGCGCCCGACACTGCGATGCGTCAGGGCCGCGTCGAGCAGTCCGGGGTCCCGGAATCGATACCCCAGCCGATCGGTCAGCTGGTCCAGAGCTTGCGTCAAGGTCGCTGTACCTGCGTCGCATGTTGAAACTTCATCACGAGGTCGATGTTGGCGACCCAGGGAATCCGGACCTCGTAGTCCACGGCGACCTGAAAGTCGTGCTGTCCGGGAACGACCGTGATGTCGTCGGCCTTGGCATGCTGGATCGAGTTGACCTGAAAGCGGCGCAGCAGGAGATCCTTGAGGCGCCTGGCATTGAGATCGCTTTCGCTCACCCCCTGACGCAGCGAGTCGACCGACGAACGGACCTCGATGTATTCCATGTAGACCGGGAGCAACGCGAACGCCGTATAAACGGCGAATCCCCCGGCGCCGATGTAGGTCATCAGGCTCAACAGCCCGATGCCCCGTTGTCTGTGTCTGGCTTGCACGGATCACCCTCCTTCGCACGCGCCCCCGGTTGACCCGGGCAAGGCGGGCACGAGGCC
>PKCW01000324.1 GCA_002862965.1 Pseudomonadota bacterium | reverse complement strand
GGCGGCGAGCAGGAAGGACTGCAGGTACAGGCCGCAGTCCACCCCGCCGTAAAACCCCAGGCTCTCGTGACAGAACATCAGTAACACGTGCGGCGCCTCGAACAGACGAAAGTTCCTGAGCGTCTGCTCGAAGGCGCCGCGCTTGTTCTCGCGCGTGATGCCGAGCGCCGTGTACAGCGCGCCGCCGCAGCGCTTGCGGCGGGTGGCATGCGGCTCCTCGTAACGCACCGGGAAAGGATGATCCGGCCGCGGCGGGCGGCCGGCCTGCACATGCGCCCAGAGCGCCTCGCGAAACCGGTCTGTGGCGGTGCGGCTGGTGGTGACCACCGGCTCCCAGGGCTGGGTATTGCACCAGGACGGCGTGTGGCGCGCCGCGTCCAGGATCGCCCGCACCGTCGCCTCCGGCACCGCCCGCTTCTGAAACGCGCGGGCGCTGTACCGCGCCCGGATCAGCTCATCGAAATCCATGCTCTCCTCCTCGCCGACCGGCGCGGCCTATAATGAAGCCGCTGATCATCGGACGTCTTCATGCCCTCTCCCGCTGCCGCCCGCGCCCTGAAATCGCCATTCTCGTCGCATCCCTTTGCCGCTCTGATGGTGGCGAACTTCTGCTTTTTCATGGGATTCGCAACCTTCTTCCTGTTGCCGAAATACCTCATCACCGAACTGGGTGCGGCCGAACGGGAGGTCGGGCTGCTCATGGCAGGCTACGGCGTCAGCATGATCGCCTGCCTGCCCTGGGTGGGTGTCGGATCGGACCGCCATGGTCGCCGTCCTTACCTCTTGCTCGGCGCCGGGCTGCTCGCCCTGACCGCCCTCGCATTCGTATTCATCCGCACGCTGGATGCCCTGCCCTATGCGTTGCGCGGCCTGCAGGGGATAGCCTTTGCCTGCTGGTTCGTGAATTCCTCGACCCTGGCGGTCGATCTGGTCGAGCCGGCCCGACGCGGCAGCGCGCTGGGACTGTTTGGCGTCTCCACGCTCGTCACCTACGGCGCAGCGCCCGCTCTGGCCGAATGGATTGCGGGCATCAGTGGCTTCACACCGGTCTTTGCCCTTGCCACCGGCTGGTGCATCCTGGCCGGGCTCCTCAGTTTGCAGGTTCCGGTGCCGCCGCGCGCCGCGACATCCGGCCGCGCGGCCCGTTCGTGGTTGCGGCTGGCGACCCGCCCCGTCATTGGCCGCATCGGGCTCAATGCCCTGCTGATGGGATTCGCGTTCGGGACCGTCCTGGTCTTTTGCCAGCCACAGGCATTGGCCAAGGGAATCGCTCCCGTCAGCATTCTCCCGCTCAGCTTCGCCTTGACGTCCATCGTCATCCGTCTGGGCTTCTCCCGACTGGTCGACGGCCGCGGCCAGCGGACGGTCCTGTTCTTTTCGCTCATCGCCATGGCCCTTGGAACGGGCGCGCTGGCCGGCGTCGAAGGGCGCGCGGCATACGCCCTGTGCGGCGCCCTGGTCGGGATGGGTCACTCCCTCGCCTACCCCACGCTGAACGTGTCGCTGATCAATCGCCTGCCGGCCCACGAGCATGGCACCGGGATGTCGCTGTTCGTGGCCGCCTTCAACGTGGGCACCATCCTGGCCCAATTCGGTTTCGGCCTGCTGATCCCGCACTTGGGCTTGAGCCCTGTCTTCCTCCTCGCTGCGGCTGCCGTGGTGCTCGCCCTCCCCCTCGTGCCCGGGATCACCGCGCGCCGCCCGGCGCTGGATCAGTAGCGCTGAGCCGCGAGCCATTCCTCCATCGCCGTGCTCGTGCGATCCGGCATCTGCTGCATGAAGAAATGGTTCCCCGGCATCATCCGGATCTGTATCAGCGGGTTGAGCGCCTGCGCCTGACGCACGGCGGCGGGAATGAAGCGATAGGTGTGCTGACCGTAGAGCATCAGGGTCGGACAGGCCAGGCGTTGCACCGCTGTCCACAGCCCACGGGGAAATCCGGCGAACACCTGCGCCTCCATCCAGGGCGGGCACTTGAGCGTCAGGCGACCGTCCGGCAGGACGTTCAGGGCATGATCGACGTAGCTTTGCAGAGCATCCTCGCGCCAGCCGGCGAACATGCCCCGATCGCGAAAATAGTCGAGCGCCGCCGCACGGTCCGCCCATTCCGTCGTGCGCCGCCGCGCAGCCACCGCCATGGGGTTGTAGCGACTGAGGCCGCTGTAGTAGGAGGAGGCCATCACCCCCGCGAGCCAAGGTGGGTAGAGCACCGGATCCAGCAGGATCAGGCCATCGAAGAGACTCGGGTAGCGCGCCGCGGCGAGCAGGGTCAGGATGGCGCCGAAACTGTGGCCGCAGCCAATGATCTGGCGGTCTTTCCAGATCCGGCGACGGTGGTGCACCACCTGCGCCATGCGCTCGGCGCTGAGGTTCCAGCCGGGGAAGCGGTGGCCGTCGTCGCTGTCGCCGTGGCCCTGGGTGTCGTGCAGGCACAGGTCCCGTTTTTCGACGAGCGATGTGAGCATGGGCCAATAGGCGAGGCCGCACAGTCCGTTGCCATGCACGAAATGCAGGAGCGTAGCGCGGCCGCGCAGGAATTCCCGCCCTCGAAGCTCCATTCCGACGCCCACGGGATAGGACCAGACGGTCCCCGGGATCACCCGGGGGCCACGCAGGACAGCTTCTTCCATGAAGAGCCTCGCTTTTCGACCAGATCGATGTTTATCACACCGACCCGCAAATGGGAATCATCGGCACCGCTGTTTCCGGGGTCAATGATCTTGATTGACCGCCCTTATCGGGGTCGCATCGAGTATTGAAAACCCAAACGGGACTTGATGCAGATCAAGGTGGGTGCCGGAACGGCGGGGGAAAATCCACCCGACATCCGTCCTCCTCCCGTCGCCAACAAGGACCCCTCCATGCAGGCAACCCATGCGAGCGAAACCTACAACGACCGCGTTGTCCGCCAGTTTTCCATCATGACGGTCGTGTGGGGCCTGGTGGGCATGACGGTGGGCGTATGGATCGCCGCCCAACTGCTCTGGCCGGCACTCAACTTCGACCTTCCCTGGCTCAGCTTCGGCCGGCTCCGTCCGCTGCACACCAATGCCGTGATCTTCGCCTTCGGCGGCTCCGCGCTCATGGGCACGTCGTTCTATGTCGTGCAGCGCACCTGCCATGTCCGCCTGTTCAGCGACGCGCTCGCGGCCTTCGTGTTCTGGGGCTGGCAAGTCGTGATCGTGCTGGCGGCGGTGACCCTGCCGCTGGGCATGACCCAAGGCAAGGAATACGCCGAACTCGAGTGGCCGATCGACATCCTGATCGCGCTGGTCTGGGTCGCCTACGCGGTGGTGTTCTTCGGCACCATCATCAAACGGCGCGTCCCGCACATCTTCGTCGCCAACTGGTTCTACGGCGCCTTCATCCTCACCGTGGCCGTGCTGCACATCGTCAACAGTGCGGCGCTGCCCGCGGGGCTGACCAAGTCCTACTCGGCCTATGCCGGCGCCGTCGACGCCATGGTGCAATGGTGGTACGGCCACAACGCGGTCGGCTTTTTCCTCACCGCCGGCTTCCTCGGCATGATGTACTACTTCGTGCCCAAGCAGGCGGAGCGGCCGATCTACTCCTACCGCCTGTCGATCGTCCACTTCTGGGCGCTGATTTCCATCTACATGTGGGCCGGCCCGCATCACCTGCACTACACCGCGCTGCCCGACTGGGCCCAGTCGCTGGGCATGGCGTTCTCGCTGATGCTGCTGGCGCCTTCCTGGGGCGGCATGATCAACGGCATGATGACCCTCTCGGGGGCCTGGCACAAACTGCGCACCGACCCGATCCTGAAATTCCTGATCGTCTCGCTGTCGTTCTACGGCATGAGCACCTTCGAGGGGCCCATGATGTCGATCAAGACCGTCAACGCCCTCTCCCACTACACCGACTGGACCATCGGACACGTGCACTCCGGGGCGCTGGGCTGGGTCGGCTTCATCACCATGGGTTCGCTCTATGCCCTCATCCCGCGGCTCTACGGCCAGAAGGAAATGTGGAGCGTGCGCCTGATCGAATGGCACTTCTGGATCGCCACCATCGGCATCGCGGCCTACGCCGGCTCCATGTGGATCTCCGGCGTCATGCAGGGACTGATGTGGCGCGCCGTGAACCCCGACGGCACGCTGACCTACACCTTCATCGAAAGCCTGAAGGCAACCTATCCCTACTACGCCATTCGCCTGACGGGCGGCCTGATGTACCTGATCGGCATGGGGATGATGGCCTGGAACGTCTACATGACGATCCGGTTGGCCCGGCAGAGCGCGCCGGTGCCGGTGCTGCTCCCTGACGCCAGCCATCTTTGAAGTCGCCGCAGGAGTCCAGCCATGTCCCAGCAACACGAACGTGTCGAAAAGAACATCGGCCTGATGGCCGTCCTGATCGCGGTGGTCATCAGCATCGGCGGCCTGGTGCAGATCGTGCCGCTCATCTTCAGCGCCCAGACCACGACCCCGGCGCCCGGCGTCACGCACTACGAGCCGCTCGCGCTCGCCGGCCGTGACGTCTACACGCGCGAGGGCTGTTACAACTGCCACTCGCAGATGGTGCGGCCCTTTCGGGCCGAGACCGAACGCTATGGCCACTATTCGGTTGCCGGCGAATTCGTCTACGACCGGCCGTTCCAGTGGGGCTCCAAACGCACCGGCCCCGACCTCGCCCGGGTCGGCGGGCGCTACTCGGACGATTGGCATCGCCTGCACCTGAACAACCCGCGCAATGTCGTCCCGGAATCCAACATGCCCGGCTACCCCTGGCTCGCCGACACGCTGGTGGACGGCCAGACCGTCGCCCGACACCTGCGCACCCTGAAGACCTTGGGCGTGCCCTATACCGACGAACAGATCGCCGGCGCCAGCGCAGCGCTCGCCGGAAAGACCGAGCAGGATGCGGTCATCGCCTATCTCCAGGGTTTGGGTACCGCACTGGCCGGGAGGAAGTAGCCATGACGACCGGCACCCTGATGGGCGTGGTCACAGCAATCATGATGGTGATCTTCGTCGGCGTCGTCGTCTGGGCCTATGTGCTGCGCAAATCCACCGACTTCGATCAGGCCGCGCGTCTGCCCCTGCAGGAAGACGCGCCGCAGCACCCCGATTTCGCCTCGAGGAAGCACTCATGACCCGTTTCTGGAGTCTGTACATCGTCCTGCTCACGCTCGCCAACATCGCGGCGGCGCTCTGGCTGATCCGCTGGACCGCGAAGCCACGCAAGGGAGAGCCGGCCAGCACCGAAACGACCGGGCATGTCTGGGACGGTGATTTGACCGAATACAACAAGCCCATGCCGCGCTGGTGGCTGTACCTGTTCTATCTCAGCATCGTCTTCGCGCTGATCTATCTGGTCCTCTACCCTGGTCTCGGCAACTTCCGCGGACTGCTCGGCTGGTCACAGGTGAACGCCTACGAAAGCCAGGTCGCCGAGGCCGAACGAACCTATGGTCCGCTGTTCCAGTCCTACGCGGCCACCGACCTCGTGGCACTGAGCCGAAATCATGAAGCGATGGAGACCGCATCGCGGCTGTTCGCCAACACCTGCGCCGGTTGCCATGGTTCCGATGCGCACGGCGGCCCCGGCTTCCCCAACCTCACCGACGCCGACTGGCTCTATGGGGCGGCCCCGGAGACGATCCGCGAGAGCATTCTCAAGGGACGCGGCGGCATGATGCCGTCGTTCGGGCCGGTCCTGGGGGAAGACGGGATCGCCGAGGTCACGCAGTACGTGCTCAGCCTGAGCGGTCGCCCCAGCGATCCGGTCAAGGCCGCGGCCGGACAGCAGAAATTCGCCACCACCTGTGCCGCCTGCCATGGCTCCGACGGCAAGGGCACCCCGGCGTTGGGCGCGCCCAACCTCACCGACCGGATCTGGCTCTACGGCGGTTCGGCCGACACCATCGCACAGACCGTGCGCGGCGGCCGGCAGGGACGCATGCCCGCCCATGAGGCCATCCTGGGCGCGGATCGCGCCCACCTGATGGCCGCTTATGTCTACCATCTTTCCCATGGGGACGATGTCGCGAAAGAATGAGGATCTCGCCATGATCGACGCGCCGGAGAACATGGAATACCCCCTCGGCCCTTGGGCTCGGGCCGCGGCGGTGGTGCTCTGGCCGTCCTTCGTCAGCGCCGTGCTCGCCACCGCGGCTTTTTTCTCCCAGGTCGATCCTCATGTGCTGCACCTGGCCACCTTCCCTGAGTGGCCGATCAGCCGGGAACTGGGGTACACCCTGGGCTTTTTCATGTTCTGGGCGGTCACCGCGCTGTCCAGCCTGTTCACGCTGATCCTGCTCAGGACGCCGGCAGGGCAAACCGCAGAAGGACCTGCACCCGATGTACCGAATCACGAGGCGCCATGAATACCGCTTCCTCCCCACGCTCCCGGCAGGCTCCGCCGCCTGACGGCGACTCGCCTTACGCTGCGCGCCGGAAGATCCATCCGCGCGAGGTCACGGGCAGCTTCCAGACCCTGCGCCGGATCATGCTCATCGCTGTCCTCGGCGCGTTCTACACCCTGTGCTGGGTGCCCTGGGGCGGCCGACAGATCATCCTGTGGGACCTGCCCGCGCGGCGCTTCCACATCCTGTGGATGACCTTCTATCCGCAGGATTTCATCTACGTCGCCATCCTGCTGGTCCTGGCGGCGGTGACCCTGCTGTTCTTCACCGCCCTGGCCGGCCGGCTGTGGTGCGGCTACACCTGCCCCCAGACCCTCTGGACCGAGATGTTCCTCTGGATCGAGCGACGCATCGAAGGCGATCGGCCGCAACGCATCAAGCTGGACAAGTCGCCCTGGACGCGCGAGAAGATCCTGCGCCGCGGCGGCAAGCATGTGATCTGGATCGCCGTGGGTCTGTGGACCGGGATCACCTTCGTCGGCTATTTCACGCCCATCCGCGAGTTGCTGACCGAGCTGGTCCAGTTCCGGCTCGGGCCCTGGGAAGCGTTCTGGGTGTTCTTCTATGGGTTCGCGACCTACGGCAACGCCGGCTTCCTGCGCGAGCAGGTCTGCATGTACATGTGTCCCTACGCGCGTTTCCAGAGCGCCATGTTCGACCGCGACAGCCTGATCATTTCCTACGACGAGCAGCGCGGCGAGCCACGCGGCAGCCGGCGGCGTGAAAGCGATGCCCGCTCGGCCGGTCTGGGCGATTGCATCGATTGCACGATGTGCGTACAGGTCTGCCCGACCGGCATCGACATCCGCAAGGGTCTGCAGTACGAGTGCATCGGCTGCGCCGCCTGCATCGACGTGTGCGACCAGGTGATGGACCGCATGGGCTATCCGCGCGGGCTGGTGCGCTACACCACCCAGAACGCGCTGGAAGGCAAACCCACGCATATCCTGCGGCCGCGCGTCATCATCTATGCGACCATCCTGCTGGTCGCCGGCGGCCTCACCGCCTACTCGATCCTCACCCGGCCCGGGCTGTCCATGGACGTGCTGCGCGATCGCAACGTGCTTTACCGGACGCTCGACGACGGGCGCATCGAGAACAGCTACATGCTGAAGATCAATAACCGCACCGAGATGCAGCACAGCTACCGCCTCGAAGCGCGCGGCGCCGACGGCATCGAGGTCCACAGCGATCCGGCGCTCATCACCCTGCCGCCTGGTGCCATCCAGCCGATTCCGGCGCGGGTCCAAATCCCCTCCAGCAGCATCGACGGGGCGATGGATATCGAACTCATGCTGTCCACCGTGGATGCCCCAGATGCACCCGTCATCCGGGAACAGGCACGCTTTCTGGGTCCGAAGCAGGCGGAAAATCGATGAACACCCATGCGCCCTGGTACCGGCAGTTCTGGCCCTGGTTTCTAATGCTGCCACCGGCGGTGGCCCTGACGGGCGGGCTGGCCACCCTGTGGCTGGCCGTCGAGCACGCCGACAGCGTCGTTCCGGATCGCCTGAGTCGCGTCGGCGTGGCGGTGCAGCCCGACTATGCAGCCGGCGCCACCGCGGCGGATCTGTCCACCGATCCGGCCACCGGGCGGGTCCATCTGCGCGTCGAGAATGAAACGGCCAGCATGCCGCTCACCTTGCGCTGGTTGCACCCGACCTTGCCGGAACGGGACCGCATCAGCGTCCTGCAGCCCATGGGTCCCGGCGAATACGAGGCGCGCCTGCCCGATGACCTGAACGAAGCGCGCGCCCTGCGGCTGGAAAGCGCTGCCGGCTGGGTGCTGGAGGGGCGCTGGACGCCCGGGTCGGCCCGCACCCGCCTGTTTCCGCTGGTTTCCCGCGCAGGCTAGGCCGTGGGTGTGACCGCTTGCTTCCACTGCGGCCAACCGGTCCCTGAGAGCGGCCCGCGCCATGAGGTCGTCATTCAGGGACAGGCGCAGCCGGTATGCTGCACGGGCTGCGAGATGGCGGCGCAATGGATCGCCTCCGCTGGCCTGGGTGCCTATTACCGCTGGCGCACGGAGCCTGCGACCGCCCCGGTCGACGCGGTCGGCCCGGATCCCTATCTCGCCTATGATCGGCCCCAGGCCCAGCGGAGTTTCGTCAGCCCGCTCGCCGACGGCCGTTGTGAAGCCGAACTGCTGGTGGAGAATCTCAACTGCGCCGCCTGCGCCTGGCTCATCGAGGGCGCGATGGGCCGCGAGCCCGGCGTCGCTCACGTCCAGGTCAACGCCGCGAACGGCCGCGTGCTGCTGCACTTCGATCCTGCCCGCGCCCGTCTGAGCCAATTGCTGGCGCGTCTGGCCGCGCTGGGCTACAAACCCCACCCCCAACGGCCGGGAGAGGCGCGCGCCCTGCACACCCGCGAACGGCGCCAGGCGCTGAAGCGCCTTGCGGTCGCGGGACTGGGCATGATGCAGGCGATGACCTATGCGCTGTCGCTCTATGGCGGCGACTTCCACGGCATGGATCCGGTGCATGCAGACTTCCTGCGCCTGGTGAGCCTGCTGATCACGACGCCGGTGGTGATCTATGCCGGCGCGCCCTTTTTTCGGCAGGCCTACCGGAGCCTGCGGGCGGGCCGCATCGGCATGGACGTGCCGGTCGCCGTGGCGATCACGGTGGCCTACGCCGCCAGCGTGCGCCATACCCTGGCCGGGGCGGGGGCCGTCTATTTCGACACGGTGTGCATGTTCATTTTCTTCCTGACCCTGGCCCGGTATCTTCAGGCCGCGGCCCGCGCCCGCGCGGGCGACAGCGGCGATGCGCTGGCGCGCCTGCTCCCGGATACCTGCCTGCGGGAAACGGCCGCGGGCCTGGAGACCATCACGCTGCAGGAACTGGCGGCCGGCGACCGGGTCCGCGTCCCGCCCGGCGCCGCCCTTCCCGCTGACGGCCGTTTGCTCGATGAGGGCGCCTGGATCGACGAATCCCTGCTCACCGGGGAATCCCGCCCGGTCCACCGCACCCGCGGCGACCCGCTGGTGGCCGGCAGCCTCAACGGCGCGACCGCGCTGCGTCTGGAAGTGACGGCCTGCAACGCCGACACCACCATCGCCCACATCGGCCGGCTGCTGCGCCGGGCGCAGGCCGAACGCCCGCCGGAAGCGGCGCAGGCCGATCGGCTCGCCGCGGTCTTTGCGCCCACCGTGCTGCTGCTGGCGGCCGCCAGCGCCTGGCTGTGGCGCGCCGACCCCACGCAGGCCATGGACGTGGCGCTGGCGGTGCTGGTCGTGACCTGCCCCTGCGCGCTGTCGATCGCCACCCCGACCGCGCTGGTCGCGGCCAGTGCGCAGTTGCTCTCCCGGGGTGTCGTGGTGCTGCGCGCCGCAGCGCTGGAAACCCTTTGCAACGTCCGGCACGCCATCTTCGACAAGACCGGCACCCTGACGATGGGCCGGCCCCGGATCGCCAGGCTCGAGGTCCTGCGCGAGGGGCTGAGCCCCGACCGGGTCCGGGCCCAGGCCGCCGCACTGGAACGGGCGGTGCATCATCCGCTGGCGCGCGCGTTTACCGGCGATGCGCCGCTGGCCGAATCGGCCGATGACGTGCGCCTCGTCGCCGGCGAGGGGGTCGAGGGGACGCTCGGCGGCCGGATTCTGCGACTCGGCCGGGCCGAGTTCACCGCCGCCCTGTGGGCGTCACCTGCGCCTGCCGCACCTGCGGACGACGCTTCGAGCTGGCTCCTGCTGGGGGATGGGTCCGGACCGCTCGCCTGGTTCGGCATCACCGATCCCGTCCGCGCCGATGCCGCCCGGGCGCTGTGCGAACTGCGCGCCCTGGGCATCGACACGGAGATTGCCAGTGGCGACGCGGCAGCGGTCGTCGACGCCATTGCCGCCGCCGTGCAGTGCCCGCAGGCCCAGGGGCGCTTGCGCCCCGAAGACAAGCTGGCGCGGCTCACCGCGCTTCAGGCAGCGGGAACGACGGTGTTGAGCGTGGGCGACGGCGTCAACGATGCGCCGCTTCTGGCCCAGGCCGACGTTTCCATCGCCATGGCGGGCGGTACGGCCCTGGCCCAGACCAGCGCCGATCTGATCCTGCTCCAGGACCGCCTCGAGCGCCTGCCCGAAATCGTCCGGATCGCCCGTCGCAGCCGACGCATCATCCGTCAGAATCTCGCCTGGGCGCTCGCCTACAACGCGCTGGCCGTGCCGCTTGCCGCCATGGGCCTCGTGACGCCATGGCTCGCCTCGCTGGGCATGTCGCTGAGTTCGGTGCTGGTGGTCTTCAACGCCCAGCGCCTCTATCGCCCCGTGAAAGCCGTGCCACCGCCGGTCTCGGGCCCTGCCGCGGTACATTCCCCATGAACTCGATGTTCCTGCTCATTCCGCTGAGCCTGGTGCTGCTGGCGCTGGCCGTGGCCGCATTTTTCTGGGCGGTCCACAGCGGCCAGTTCGACGATCTGGACAGCCCGGCGTACCGGATGCTGATGGACGATCCACCACCCGCAGACCCCGAGGAACACGAGCCGTGACGGAAACCCTCCCCGCTGCACTGCTGGCCGCCGCCCTGGCCGGCCTGCTCGGCAGCACGCACTGCGTGGGCATGTGCGGCGGCGTGGCGCTGTCGTCCAGCCAGCCGGGACCGTCACCGCAGTGGCGACGCGCCCTGGCGTTCAACGGCGGGCGTATCGCCAGCTACATCCTTGCCGGGGCCCTCGCGGGAGGCATCGCAAGCCGCGTCGGTGCGGTCCTGCCGGCTGCAGCGCCATGGGGCAGCATCCTGCGCATCGCCACGGGCTTGCTGATGGTGGGCATCGGGCTGCAGATCGCGATCGGCTGGACCGGACTGCGGCGACTGGAACGGCTGGGTGTCCCGGTGTGGCGCTGCCTCGGCCCGATGGCGGCCCGTCTGGATCCGCGCCGGAGCGCCCTGCATTCGCTGGCCTTCGGCGCCTTGTGGGGATGGATCCCGTGCGGGCTCGTCTACAGCGCGCTGCTGGCCGCGCTGATCAGCGGCGAAGCGAGCGCGGCCGCCGCCATCATGCTGGCGTTCGGTCTGGGCACTGCGCCGGCGCTGTTGTCGCTGGGGCTCGTGGGCGATCGACTGCGACCCCTGATGCGGAAAGCCGGCTGGCGCCGATCCTCCGGCGCGCTGGTCATCGGTCTCGGACTGTGGACGGTGGCCGGCGCCTGGGTCATGGCAGGGTCCCATCAGGGCCATCACCACCCGCCCGGGTCAGCCCTCTCGGCGCCGCGTGAAGCCACCCCCATCGCTGCCCATGTCGGCCACGACATGCAGGCGGGGCAGATCCAGTAACGCCACCTCGCGACCATCGACCGTGATGAGACCGTCCTGCTGAAACCGGGCCAGCAGGCGGCTGATGGTCTCCATGGCAAGTCCCAGGTAATTGGCGATCTCGCCGCGTGACATGCTCAGGTGGAAGCGGCTCGCCGACAGGCCGCGCCCCACGAACCGGCTCGAGAGGCTGAGCAGGAAGGCGGCCATGCGCGCCTCCGATCCCTTCTTGCCGAGCAGCAGCAGCATCTGCTGGTCCTGCTGGATCTCGCGCGACAACAGGCGCATCAACTGGCGGCGCAGCCCGGGGACACAGCCGCTCAGTTCATCCAGACGGTCGAAGGGAATTTCGCAGACGCTGGTGTCCTCCAACGCCACCACCGAACAGTCGTGCACGTCGGCCGCAATGGCGTCGAAGCCGACGAGCTCGCCGGGAAAATGAAACCCCGTGATCTGTTCGGCGCCATCCTCGCCCACGGTGACGCTTTTCACCGAGCCGGTGCGGATGGCGAAGATCGACCGCAAGGGGTCGCCCTGCAGAAACAGCTGCTTGCCGCGGGCAACGGGCGCGTGGCGCTGGACCAGCTGTTCCAGTCGCCGCAGATCCGACTCGCCGATGCCATAGGGCAGGCACAACTCGCGCAGGCTGCAATTTCCGCAGGCGCGCTTCAACTCGCCAAATGGAATAACCGCTGTCACGGCAGGCCCCGTCGGTGGTCGTGATGAACAGAGGGGCACTGCGCCGGACGAACCGAGCCGGCGCCGGGATCCCGTTTGGCGGCAGTGCGCTGGTGCCATTAAAAACCGCGCCTTTGATCCAGGTCAAGGCATCGATCTTGACCGCTGTCGCGCGCATCGGCTAGGATGCGCCGCTTGCGTGGGCGGTTAGCTCAGCGGTAGAGCACTGCCTTCACACGGCAGGGGTCACAGGTTCGAATCCTGTACCGCCCACCACCCCACTGTCGCCGCTTCCCCCGCCTCGCGGCCTGACCCCGATCCTTGCCGAAGCCCGTTGCTGGACCTCGCCGGTCGGCATGCCGCTTCATCTTGGCCGCAATCCGGCCAATCGAGTCGCCCTCTCCGCGCTGTCGGCCCGCCGAATCGGCATGCCTCATCAGGAACCGCCGGTACGCTGGCGGCCCAGCGCCCAGCGTACATGCTCGCGCACCAGTTCCGAGGGATGTTCGAGCCGCGCCGCCAGCGCCGCCGTGATGGCCGGATCGGACGGTGCGTTGCCCAGCGCCACCGCCAGATTGCGCAGCCAGCGCACATATCCGATGCGGCGTATGGGCGAGCCGGCGAGACGCGCGTCGAACGTCGGCTCGTCCCAGGCAAACAGATCCAGCAGCCGCGGCGCATCCAGCGCATGGCGTGGCGCGAAGTCGGCCTCGGCCGTGAGGCTGGCGTAGCGGTTCCAGGGACAGACCAGCTGGCAGTCGTCGCAGCCGTAGATGCGGTTGCCCATGAGCGGCCGCAGCGGCTCGGGGATGCTCCCGTGATGCTCGATGGTGAGATAGCTGATGCACCGCCGCGCATCGAGGCGATAGGGCCCGAGAATGGCGCCCGTCGGACAGACGTCGATGCAGGCCTGGCAACTCCCGCAATGCGACTGCACGGGCTGATCGACCGGCAGCGGCAGGTCGGTCAGGATCTCGCCCAGAAAAAACCAGGAGCCGGCCTGCCGGTCGAGCAGGTTGGTGTGCTTGCCGATCCAGCCCAGCCCGGCCTGTCGCGCCAGCGCCTTTTCCAGCACTGGCGCGCTGTCGGTGAAAACCCGGTAACCGTGCGGCGCGGCGGCCTCGGCGATCCGTTGCGCCAGTTGCTCCAGCCGCTTGCGCAGGACCTTGTGATAGTCCCGCCCCAGGGCATAGCGCGCGACGTAGCCCAGATCCGGCCGGTTCAGGATGTGATCGGGATACTCGGCCGGCGGACGATAATCCATGCGCACGCAGACGGCTCGCCGGCTTCCCGGCACGAGCCGTTCCGGGTGGCGCCGCAGCGCGACGTTGCGCGCCATGTAGCCCATGTCGCCGTGGCATCCCGCCGCGAGCCATTCCTCCAGCCGGTCGGCATCGGCATCCACGGTCAGCGTCGTGATGCCCACCTGCTGGAAGCCCAGCGCACGCCCCCAGGTCTTGATCGCGCGCGCCAGCGCCGGCAGGTCCCCGGCGGCCGACTCCAGACTAACGGACATTGGCGCACCGCTTCATGAACCGTATTCTAGCGCCTGCACCCCACGCGCCTCCAAAGGACCTCTGCCATGCCCTCGTTCGCAGCGCCCCCCCGCGCCGTCCCGACGAGGGCGCACCGCGCGGATGAGATGCGGCTGCTGGATGCCCGGCTCGTGCGGCATGCGGCCATCGACGACTACGCGCTGATGCAGCAAGCCGGACGCGCCGCCTTCTTCCGCCTGCGCCGGCGCTGGCCGCAGGCGCGGCGACTGGGAGTCGTCTGCGGACCGGGCAACAACGGCGGCGACGGTTTCGTCGTGGCTGGCCTGGCGCGCGCATGGGGTCTCGCGGTCGAACTCTGGGCCATGAGCGCCAGCGACACCTCGACCGGCGCGGCGCGACGTGCGGCGGAGGATTTTCGGGCGGCAGGCGGTGTGATCCGGCCGCTGGCGGCCGATGCCATGCACACGGCCGCAGTGGACGTGTGGATCGACGCCCTGTTCGGCATCGGGCTCGCGCGCCCCCTGACCGA